>JBLGCB010000082.1:0-19963 GCA_047617105.1 Phenylobacterium sp.
CACCTTCTGATCAAAGCGAAACTCTAGATTGTCATCCATTGGTACGGGAATACTTCACTGAACAACTTAAAAATCAAAATTCGGCGGGTTATCAAAGCGCTCATTCTAGGCTTTATGAATACTACAAAAACCTGCCAGAAACAGAATTACCCGATACTCTCGAAGAGCTGGAACCATTATTTATCTCCGTTGCCCATGGCTGTTTGGCGGGTTTGCATCAACTAGCTTTAGATGAGGTTTATTGGCCGAGGATTCAACGTGAAGGTGAAAATTACATCATCAGAAAACTAGGCGCTTTCGGCACAGATTTGGCCTGTGTGGCGTGTTTTTTTGATCATACTTGGGATAAACCAGCTGAGGGATTAAGGGATATATGGAAAGCTGGTGTACTCAACTGGGCAGGCTTTCGCCTGCGTGGCTTGGGCCGATTGCCTGAGGCGGTTGAGCCTTGTATGGCCAGTGTTGAAATGGCCAAACAGCAGAAAAACTGGCAAGAAGCTGCAATAAATGCCAGCAATACCAGCGCACTGTATCTGACCTTGGGCAATCTGGCGCAAGCTGAGCAATTTGGTGAGCAAAGTGTCACTTATGCCGACCGCAGTGAAGATGATTTGCAAAGGATGGGCAAACGCACCACATGGGCTGATGCACTTTTTCAATCCGGTGAGCAAGAAAAAACCAAAGATCTGTTTATGGCAGCCGAAATCATTCAACAAAAACGACAGCCAGAATTTGATATCTTATATGCATTGCAAGGGTTTCGGTTTTGTTCTTTGTTGCTGGATTTGGGTGAAATGGATAAGGTGATTAAAAGGGCTGAGAGAACGCTTGGCTGGGCAAAGCAAGGCCTTAGCTTTTTGGCAAATGCACTGGACCAACTTTCTTTGGGCAAAGCTTATTTGCTAAAAACCTTAAAGCAAAATTCAGCTGAATTTAACCAAGCTGAAATGTATTTAAATCAAGCGGTAGAAGGTTTAAGAAAGGCTGGTGGCATGGATGACTTACCACGAGGACTCCTTGCCCGTGCCACCCTCTACACCCAGCAAAACAATCACCAAAAAGCCTGGCAAGATTTAGATGAAGTCTTTGAATCTGCCAGTTACAGCCAAATGTTATTACACCTCACCGACTACCACTTCGAAGCCTGCCGGAATATCCGTCAGCAACTCAACGCTGGTTCAACAGACTTTGTGGTGATTGAACACGGTCAAACTGTATTTTCAGATGACCGCGAAGCCATGAAAAAACGTTTCCATCATCATTTAAACGAAGCAGAAAAGCTGATTGAGCAAACGGGTTATCACCGTCGTGATCAGGCGCTTAAAGAATTGCAAAATCCCGACATCGAACAAACGGTGTTTATATCTTGATTGGTTGGCTTGTAGGTTTAGTGTTACCCTTCGGAGTGAAGTGTTGAGCCATCAAAAAAAATGTTTCCGCGGAAACATTTTTACATTGTAGACAAAGTTACACGAAACCATGAGAGCTTTTTTGAATCAAGGGATGCCTGTTTATTGTTGTGATTCCAACTCAGCTTTGAGCTTAAGAATAACGGCTAATTCAAGCCCGGTGATACGAGCAACAAACCTCGGCTCAATACCTTCTTTTAGTGAATTAATGGCGACATTTACAGTACCTTTCTCTATGCCTGTTGCCATCCATTTCTCCCGACCTTCTTCTAAGCCCTCTTCTCGGCCCATAGCGCGTAGTTGTTCTGCTCCTGTCATAGCTCCACCTCGTATTGGTTCAGGTAATTGTCGAATACCCTGATAAAATTGCTTCATATCGACAATATTACCAGCAATAAGCATATACCGCAGGTAACTTGCCTCTAGCCTGTTTTCGTTTCTTTAATTCCCTATTCAACATGCTAAACATGTAGTGGTACACCCTAAAAGGCATTAAAGAATCTGCCGTTGATTGGTGCTCAACCAACAATACAATTTTAGCTTCTTGGTCGTTGTTGTCACGATTCTTGTAATGGCAATCAAATATCAAATCGCTGATTGTTTCTCGCAAATCCTTATCGATAAAGGTGCTAGGTTGCAGATTAATTGTGTCCAAGTTCAGCCCGTCACATAGCGGAGCTGGTAGGTAATGCTGGAAAAACTCTATTGCGACAGGGGTATTCTGCATAGCGGATCGAAAGAATCTATCATGTACACTGATTATTTTTTTAGCCATCTATATCATTCCTTTATAACCTTGGTGGATTTAATTTATGCATTTAACAAATATCTTCTTTTTTGTAATATAGCCTGGTGCATTGTGACAATCAAGTGCAAGAAAAATAAAAATCAGAAGTCGCCGTTGGGGGAAATAGGTAGGGTCTTTAGGGTAATGCATGACCACAAAGCGGATTCAGGTCGCGAATGCTCATCCCCCCCGATACCGCCTAATCGCCTCACCAATCAACGCCTGAGCCTGCTTATTCTCGCTCATGTTGCGATTAACATGATCAAACATCTGATTAAATTTAGGTTCTTGCGATGCAGCAACGCCAAAGTTGGCCATCAGGGTTTTTAAGATGATTTTCTTTTGCACTGCTTGTGCACTCACTTCACCTTGTTCGGCGCTTAACTCGGCAATAATACTATCGACCAGCTTTGATTCCAACGGTGGTTTGCTGGTGGTGGCAGCGGTTTTGGCCGCCGTTTTATCTCGGCTGATATGGGCCGGGCTGATGGCTTGAGTCCGGCCTGTTTTATTGATCATGGTTCTGGCTTTTAGTTAATGGATTAGTGGCGATTGTGATAAATATCCAACAACACTGAACGGTCGAGGGTATTGGAGGTGTTTGTTTCAGATTCAGATTCTGCGGGCGCCTGATTAATCCGGCTCAGCAACTGCTCCATATCCTGATTTAAAGCCGGGTTTTGCTGATTGAGTTTGATGCCTTGTTGCAGCAAACGGCTGGCATTGACGTTTCCTTCAGGTTGGTCATCAGCAAATATCGCAGTCAAAGCCCCAGCAAAACAACCAATAGGGTCCTGTTCTCCCAATGCCACCAATACTGGCAAGTGTTGCTGCATCAACTCAAGTGCTTCGTTGGATGCGGCCAATAAACATAATTGCAATCGGGCAATATGCAGCTCGGGGGCAAAAGTGACTGCATCAGTAAATGCAGCTAATGCCTGATCATAGTGTTGTTGCGCTGCAAGCTCTGAGGCATATAAAAAGCATAATGGGCCGTCATGCGGCCAGGCGGATAATATTTGCTGTAAAGTCTCCAATGCTGGTGGCTGTTGCTGCTGCATGGCGGCAATGGCCATTGCTCTGGCTTGTTCGATGGATGTTGGTTGAGCTGCGGTTTGTGAGTGCTGCATGGTTGCGGAGCCTGTCTATATAAATCTTCCAAAGGTGAGCGAGTATTGTTGCGCCAATTTGGTCTGATCACAAGCGAAAACCGCGCTGATATCCATATTTGGGCGATTTAAAAGAAGGTTTTAAAAAAAGTTATAAAAAGCTAAAAAAATGCTGAAAACCTTGGACTAGTGGGTGGTGGGGGAGCGTTTTGCCATAAGATTATTCTTCAATAAGCTCATGCTCAGTGGTTAATCCGGATTCCGATTCTTCAATCGCTTGGTTAAGCCTTTGAGCATTTTTAGGACTAGCCATCAAATAAGCGGTCTCTTGGTAAGAGTTAAAATCTTCTAAACTTAGCTGCAAGGCTGGTTTGCTGAGGTTACTTAACAAAAGTATCTGCCAGCTTTAACAGTGTCACAATCAGTGCAATTAAGCCGATACTCCAGCGCATGTTATTATTAATGAGGTTCGATATTTTGAGCTCCATCGTTTGTTCATGTAACTTGAATTCGCCCCTTAATTCTCTGAATTCGCCTTTTAATCCAGAGAATTCGCCTTTTAATTCTCCGAACTCTCCTTTCAGACTGGCCACATCGGCGGTGACCTCGTCCATTCTTAAATCAAGATGGTTGATGTGGTTATACTGAGACTTCAACAACAGGGTGTTGATATCCTCATTTGACAAGCCTTGTTCTTGAGAAAATTTCATCTCGATTTCTTTGAGTTTTGGCTTGATCATTTCAATCAACATATCGTCTACTCTGGTTTTATCCACATCTGTGTCCTCGTCATTATTCATCACTTTGTGCCTAGTTGTTACCTGACTCCTGGACAAATATTAACAGAAGCATTAAAACCTGTCTACTGGTTTTTACGATACAAGTTAATTTTATATAACAAGGTAAACTAGATTTCCATTACCCACAACACTCACCCACAGAAATAATTATCTAAAAGTAACTGTTCAGCGTGCTTAGATTTCGCTTCAGAACAAGGCATTTTCGCACGGAAAATAGGCGCATATAGGTCATATGTAACTGTTTGAGTACGGAAATAACGCCGTTATGGTGCGAAAGATGAGTGCGCTGAATAGTTACGCATAAAAAGCTAAAAAAAATCTGAGAACCCCGGACTAGTGATCAACAGCATTTAAAACAGATGCAAACCGATTTATCGGAAGTCGTAATGATACTTTTGAACATAAAAGAATAAAGGAAAACAGTATGGTCGCCATCATCAGCAGTGAAACCCTAGGTTTATTCAATTCAACCGGCACTCTTGCTGGTTTAGAGTCCGACTTTATGTCCTCAGGAACAGGCCAGATTGGCCAAGCCGGAGAACATATTTTTGTCAATGCCGCCAATGGAAATCTGGTAGTACAACGTCAGGACGATGGCTTGCAGGGGCTGGGCATTGACGCCAGCTTTCTCAGAACTTATAACAGTTTAGGCCAGCTCACGGGCAATAGCGACGGCGATAACGATGATGACTGGCGACTGGGGTTTAGTCGCAATATCAGCCAAGTTGGTGATGATTTACAACGCACTACCGCCGATGGCGGCCAGCAATTATTTAAACTGACCTCAACCAATGCTGGGGTAAATGTTTATACCAGTACATTAGGGCAAGGTTCGCACGATACTCTGACCCAACAGGCGGATGGTCGCTACAGCTATGTTGAAGGCAGTTCGCAGCTATCAGAGCAATATGATGCCAATGGTCGGTTAGATGCCATTGTCGATAAAGGCGAAAAGGGGCTGCATTTTTTGTATCTCGATGCCACCTCGAAGTTGATTGATGAGATTGCCATTGATACCAATACTACGATCGATACCGTCAAGTTTGTTTACATCGCTGGCAGTAAAGATCCGGCGCAGAACCTGCTGGCCAGTTATACCTTACATAAGGGAGCCAGCGATGAAATCACCCGCATTGATTATGGTTATGATGCACAAGACCGTCTGAATACGGTCAAGGTCGATCTGACTCCAGCAGATAAAACCGATAACCTGTTTTATACCACCACTTATGCCTATCGCGATAACGATACCAATAACAACGGCAACCTATTGCTGTCAGTCAGCAACAGCGATGGCACCAACACCAGCTTCAGCTATTATGCCGATGACAAAGTCCACACCGTTACCGATGGGGCGGGCAATGTCACCAGCTTTAGTTATGATGATCTGACCACCGAGGTCAGCATTGATGGCACCACTTACCAATATACCTACGACAATGCTGGCCGTCTAAAACACTACCGGGGTGAGGTG
Source organism: Phenylobacterium sp. (assembly GCA_047617105.1). Taxonomy (GTDB): domain Bacteria; phylum Pseudomonadota; class Gammaproteobacteria; order Enterobacterales; family Alteromonadaceae; genus JABSOG01. The sequence continues at coordinate 5,580 of JBLGCB010000082.1, forward strand.
CAAAACCAGCAATACCTGTCGACCCGATATGTGTGGGATGAGAACAGCGGCGATTTGCTCAGTATCACCGATAGCAATAATGACACCATTGACTACAGCTATGATGATAACGGCAACCAAACATTGCAGCGTGATGCGCTCGGCAATACCATCACCCGTCAGTTTGATATTCACAATCAACTGATTGAAGAAACCCGTGTTGATCAGGCATCAGGTGATGCGACCAATCGTTTTATTTATGATGCGAACCAACATTTGCGTTTTAGTGTTAGTGCACAAGGGCGGGTGACCGAGCAGCAGTTTAATGGTTTGGGTCAGCGGGTGAAGCAGTTGGTATTTACCGAGCAAATGGTTGCTGGCAGCAGTTTTGATTTGGCAGATTTAGCAGCGTGGTCGGCGACGCAAAGCAGCACGGCTAGCAATATCATCACTACCTTTGGTTATAATTTTCGCGGCCAGCTGGAAACCACTACCCAAGGCGATAGCACTACTCGCTATATCTATGATGCTCGTGGCCAGTTGCTGAAACAGCTTGATGGCAAAAACCAATCGACTGATTTTGCTTATGATGGTCTGGGCCGTTTGCAATCGAGCACTGATGCCAATGGCGTGGTGACCACTTTTGATTATCAGGATAATTTGCAATCACTGGCGGTGACCAATGCTAGTGGACTAGTGACTACTCAGGTTTTTGATGGCAATCGGGCGTTGGTGAGTATTACTCAAGGCATTGCTACAGATGCCGACCAGTTTGGTACTGAGCGATTTATCTATGATAGCCACAATCGTTTGGTGGCGAGCCAAGATGAAAACGGCGCGACCCGCTATCAGTTGTATAATCTGTTGGGGCAAAAAACCGCCGATGTTGATGGCGAAGGACGGGTCACTTCGTATCGTTATACCGCAGATGGTCAGCTTGCGGCGACTACCCAACATGGCAATCTTGCCAATACCACGGGTTGGCTTAATGAAGGGCAATTGACGGTCAATGGTGAGGCGCTGCCTGTTGCAACGGCTTCAGATGATCGCACCACTGAGGTCACTTATGATGCGGCTGGGCGTCAGCAATTTATCAAAGATGCCGACGGTTATGTGACTGAGTTTCGTTATAACAGTCAGTCAGAATTAATCGCCACATTGGCGTATGAAAACGGTGTTGATGGCACATATCGTCTGATCCGGCAGTTTTACTCAGCGGATGGACAGCTGCGGGCGACAATGGATGGTGAAGGGTATATCACCGAGTTGCATTACAATGGGGCTGGTCAACTCATTGCCCAAACCGTCTATGGTGATAAAACAAGTGCTGATATCGCCACCGCAACACTAACAGAACTATTGCCAACCACGACAGATCAACACACCAGCCACCGCTATTACGATAATAAAGGCCAGCTGCGCGCACAGATTGATCATCACGGCAAAGCCACCACTTTTGATTATGACCTTAACGGTCAATTAACCATGCAGCGGGAATATGCCACAGCTGTGACCAATGCCACCCTCGGTGGCCCTTTGCCGACCCTAAGCCAGAGCGCTGGTGACCAAGTGATAACCCACAGCTATACCGCCGTAGGGCAACTGGCCTCGACTACTGATGCCAGTGGATTGCTCACTACATTTAGTTATGATCCAGCGGGTAACCTGATTAAAACCCAGGCGGGTTCGCGGATGCTAATTCAACAGTATGATGCCAGCGGTCAGCTAACCGGACAACTCAGTGGTGAAGCGGTAAATGCATTAAGCCTTCAGTTGGCAGGTGTATCTTTAGAGACGGCATTGGCGGATAACCATGCGTTGATTAACCAGTTTATCGACGCCGATGGCAACCGTTTTGTCTATGACCTAGCGGGGCGTTTATTACGCTCGACCGATGGCGAAGGGTTTAGCACGGTATTTTATTACAATCAGGCAGATCAGTTAGTGCGCACGGTCAGTGCTGAGGGCGTTGTCACTGACAGCGGATATAACGATTTTGGCGAGGTGGCCAGCCAGACGGTGTACGCCACTAAAATTGCGGTGAATGTGTTGGCGACCTTTATTGGCGGTGATATTAATAGTTCAGCGGCCATTACTCCATCGGCCAATGACAGCACCACCACGACCCACTATAACCAGCGCGGTCTGGTGGATTATACCCTCGATGGCGAGAGTCACCGCACTGTATTCGGCTATAATGCTTTTGCTCAATTGAGTCAGCGCAGCACTCAAATCAACGGCAGCACAGATGTGCGAACTGACACCTTTGGTTATGATAACCGTGGCCTGCAAACCAGTGCGTTGCAGGGCGGGCAGGTCAGCACCGCCAGTCAGTATGATGGTTTTGGTCGGGTCATCAACCGCACCGATGGCAACGGTAACCTCACTACCATCGGCTATGATGACACAACCCACAGCACTCAGACTACCTTGACTAACAGCAGTTCGAGCCAAGTGTTTTACGATGTTTTTGGTCGTATCACCAGTCAAATTGATGCCAACGGTAATACCAGCACCACACAATACCTTGATAACAATCGCCATATTAAACAGACCAGCGCTGCGGGTATAACAAGCCATATTTACCTTAATGCTTTTGGCGATGTTGAACGCACTGTGATCGATGGCATTGAAACCCGTTTTAGCTATGATGCTGCGGGTAATACTGTAGCGAAAACGGTTGATGATGTATTGGTCTCATCAAAGCAGTTTGATAGTAACAACCAGCTGGTGCTGAGCCTTGATGGCGAAGGTCGCCAAGTGAAGTATCTGCGGGATTCGACCGGCAATATCACCAGTCAAATCATCGATCCGGATGGACTGGCGTCGACCACCAGTTATCAATACTCGGCATTGGGCTTGGTCAAAACCGCCCTAGATGGCGACAACCGTAAAACACAATACCACTATGATAAAGCGGGTCGTTTGACCGATGAAGTGGTCTTTATTAGTCTAACCGAGACGGCCATCACCCACTTTACTTACAACGATGTTGGTCAGCAAACTTCGGTGACCACGGGTTTTGGTACCAGTGGTGCGATTGTGGTTGATTATCAATATGACCATTTGGGTCGGATAACCAAACAAATCCGTCATCCTCAGGTCGATAAAATTTTTACCACTGATTACGTTTATGATGATAACGGCAACCTGCTGCAAAAGTCGACCGATAGCGCCCAAAACCATTACGTTTACGACAATGCCAATCGATTAATTTACACCCTCGATGGGGCCGGTGGCCTATCCCAAAACCACTATGATGCTAACAATAATCTGACCAGCGTCACGCGTTATCAGCAGAGTTATACTGCACCAGTGACAGCTCCGGCGGCGGGTGACATTGGCTTCACCACCCGCTATGTCTATGACCAAGATAACCGCCTGACCCTGACTATTAGCGCGAACCTCGCGGTGACCGAAAACCGTTATAATGACCGGGGGCTAGTCAACGAGCAAATCCGTTATCATCAGCCATTAGCGCTATGGACCGACAGCCCGGTGGCCAGTGGCGCCGATCAACACACCGCCACGATTTATGATAACCATGGGCAGGCCCGTTATACCTTGCAACGCTTAGCCAATGGCAAGGCACAAGTTAAAGAATCACAATACGATAATAGCGGATTGCTGGTGCTCAGCCGTGGTTTTAATGATGTGTCTATCGACTATTCAGCCAGCCTAACCGAGGCCAGTTTAACCGAGCAAATCAACAGCAAGGCGCTGCATTTATCCTTGCAGACTCGCAGCAGCCGATTTTATTATGATGGTGCTAAGCAGTTACGTTTTACCCTCGACAGCGGCGGCAGCCTTAGCGAAACCAGCTATACCGCAGCAGGTTTAGTCAGCGCCAATATCAGCCTCAATGAGAACTTGTTTGGCCGAGTCGGTATTGCCGATGGTTTCTTTGATGGCACGTTGAGTTTTGGCGATATCGACAGTCAAATCACCTTAAGCCGGGTCGATGCCAATGCCCGGGTCACCAGCAATCAATATGATGGTGCCGGACGTTTAACCTCGGTCACCGATGCCGCCGGGTTTAGCGAATTTTACACATATGATGGCAATGGTCTGAAAGCGACTTTCACCGATAAAAATGGCCATGTTTGGTCCTATGGTTATGACGGCGAAGGCCGTTTGAGCCGTGAAGTGAGTCCGGCAGCAGTGCACAGCTGGTTAGACAGCAATAACATCGTACAGTCGAAAACCGTACAGGCATTAACCACCTTTACTTACGATAGCCAAGGCAATGTGCTAAGCCAGTCGCAAGGTCACGTTGATAACAGCGTTGATAATGGCGTGGACACCATTCTCCGTACTCAGCAATTTTCATACAATGCAGTCGGTCAGCAAACCACCATCACGCCCGACAGCGCGGTGAATGCCGATGATTACAGTTCAACGGTGCAATACAACGCACTCGGTCAAGCGGTGATCCACACTATCACTATTAACAATACCACCATCAACAGCTATAAAATCTATAACGAAATCGGTCAGTTGACCATCGATATAGATGCCAATGGTTATGCCACCAGCTATCAATATGATGCGCTGGGTAATCAGACTGCAATGACTCGTCATGCCATAAAAGTGACCCTTAGCGATACCAATATTAATGCTCTGACCGACAGTAATGTGCGCTCACAGCTGAGCAATACCATTGATGATCGCACTGTTGAGTATCACTATGACAATCTCGGTCGCCAGACCAAAATCGAAATGCCTGCGGTGGTCTATTGGCAAGGCAGTCTGAACCAAAGTGGTGCCAGCAATGCCAAACCCACCACTGAAATCAGCTATAACGCCTTTGGCGAGGTGACTTTGCAGCGGGTGCAGCAAAACGCCACCACCTGGTCTGAAAGTCGGATGTCTTACGATACCCGAGGTAATCAAATACTCAGCGTTGATGGTGAAGGTTATGCCACCGGGCATGTGTATGATGCGTTGGGCCAAAAAGTGCAGACTATTGAATATGCAGGTAGCGGACAGGGCCGCGATCGAACCACCGATTTTGTTTATGACACGCTGGGGCGTCAAACTTTTAATATTCAGCGCCAGGTTTTCACCACTGACCTGCAAACCCGTCAGAGCAGCACTCGGGATATCAGCAGTGAAACCCGCTATGACGCCTTGGGCAATATTGAAACTCTGTTGCTACAAAACGTGATCCAGGCGCAGCAGCAATATGATGTTTTGGGTCGATTGACTCAAAGCACTGGTGCGACTCATGCGGTTGGATTATCACAGACCAGTCAGCAAGCGGTGACGCAGATGCAATATGATATCTTCGGCAACCTCACCGAACAGCGTCAGTTGTCAGGTGGCGAGGCCAGCGATGATATCGTCACTCGGTTTGCTTACAACGGTCGCGACCAGCAAATTGCACAGCACGACAGTACGGCTAAACCAATCAACCGCTTTTACGACTATCAAGGCAACTTGGTTCGTGAAACCCGTACTTATACTGATGTGGATATCAAAACCAAAGTCACTGAATTTGGCTTTGATGCGGTTGGCCAAAAGATCAGCCAACAGGTGTACAGCGATGATGGTTCAACACAGCTGTTTTCACAAAAAGTGGCCATCTTACACAACGCCTTTGGTGAAGTAATTGGTCAAGACGAAAGCCATAAAACCCTCGCCAGCGATTATGCCGAGCGGTTTAACTATGACAATGGCGGGCGTTTAATCTCAACCAATGCTCAAGATGGTATCAACAAAAGTTATGGTTATAACTTGGCGGGTCAGTTGGTACAAACCGATAAAACCGGTTACGGCATCACTGAAAATACCCTCGATAAACTCGGCCGCACCATTAGCCAAAAGCAGGCGGCCTTCCTTGTGGTTGGGAGCGTAGAGGGGGTAGTCACTACACCACAGATTCAGCAAACCTTCGACCGTTGGGGCAATATCACCGAATACATCGATGCCGCCGGGTATAGCAGTCAGTATCAATATAATCAGCAAAACCAGATGACCAAGGAAACCCGCTCACTGGTCAAAGTGGTGAGTGAAACGGGTGCGGTGACCTATCAGCAGCCGACCAGCGAAAACCAATATGATGATTTTGGTCGGTTGGTCAGCAGCAAAGACGCCAACGGGGTATTGCGTTTTCAAAGTTATAACGCGGTAGGAAAACTGACCAGCAAAACCGACGGTAATGGTCACAGCACTAAAGCGTATTACGACGTATTTGGTCGCCAAGTGGCCAATCAATCTGCTGGCGGTTATACCACCGTAAAGCAATTCGACCACCAGGGTAATGTCACGCGTAGCGGGGATATCCGAAATGGAACCGCTCAATGGCTCAGCGAATCCAGCTACAATGAAATTGGCCATCGCATCCATCATACCGACGCCAATGGCCATCAGTATGATTATGTCTATAACACCGCAGGCAAGTTGGTGCGCTCTAAAAGCCCGCAAGGGGTGATTAAATCGTACAGTTTTGATGTACGTGGTTTTAAGACGCAAGAGAAAAATGACAACCTTTATAACAGCAACAAACCCGACGAACACCAGCTCAATTGGACTTATGATTATTTTGGCAATATCGAAAACGTTAACGATTTGGCGGGTAATCAGCATGTATATTCTCAACAGGCTGGCAGTAATTTAACCGAAAAAGAAACGAGCACTGATGTTGACGGTAATAGCGGCAAAGATAAAACCATCAGCTATTACGCCAATGGCCAAGTAAAGCGGATTGATGCCCGTTCAGGTGTTAGCGGCAACAACAACTACTCAGAATATCAATATGATGTGCTGGGTCGACTGGTCGAAGAACATACCTTTCACCATAATGTGCTGGGTGAGGTGACCGAACAAACCAGTAAAATTCAATACGACAGCCTTGGCAGAATGATCACGGTGACCATCGACGATGCCAGTGTTGAAGGCAGCATTAACGGTCGCACCCGTTATAGCTATGATGCCAATGGTAACCGTCGCAGTATCAGCATCGAAAACGGTTATCAACAGTCCATCACTGCCCAACAAACCCCGCAGGTATTTGGTGGCACCGCGGGTAATGACAGTTTATCCGGCGGACAAGGTGATGATTATATTGCCGGACTCGGGGGTGATGACATTCTCGATGGTTTGGCGGGCAACGATACCCTTGATGGCGGTGCTGGCAGTGACACTTATTTATTTGGTCGCGGTGATGGCCACGATATTATCTTGCCAGCCAGTGGCAGACAACTGACCGACATCCTGCAATTTAAGTCTGGCTTAAGTGGCGCTGATATCAGCGTCAGCCAAAGTGGCAACGACAAAGTGTTCACCATTAACGACAGCGGTGAAACGGTCACCATTAAAGATTGGTTTAGCCTCTCATCTGTTGGGGTGCAGTTATTTATGGTCAAACTGGCCGACGGTAGCGTGTTGGCCAAGACCAATGAGGCGGTTACCGCCACGGCTATCAACAACCAAGCGGTCATTCAAGGGGAGGTTTTTAACTTAGAAGGTAGCCGTTATTTTACCGACAACGATACGCTCACTTATGCTGTCAGTTATGAGACTTTTAATGCCACCAGCCAAAGCTGGGACAGTAGCGGGGCACCTGCGGGACTAAGCTTTAATAGCAACACCGGGCTAGTCAGTGGTACTGCCACGGTGATTGGGCTTTATCGCATTAATCTTAGTGCCACGGACAATGTCGTCGGTAATGCCAGCGCCCAGAGTAGCTTTGAATTACAGGTATTAAAGCCTAATTCTGCGCCTGTTGTGCTAAACCCGGTTGCTGATATGGTGTTTACCAAAGGTCAGGTGGTGGATTACAGCGTACCCACCAATCTCTTTAGCGATGTTGACGGCGATGCTTTGACCTTGTCGGTGGCGGGTCTGCTGCCGGTGGGATTATTTTACAACCCTGACACCGATAAAATCACCGGCAGCATTAATGGTTTGGTCAACCTAGGGGATTACGCCATTACCATCACCGCCAAAGATAATAGAGGCGGCGAGGTTCAACAAAGTTTTACCATCACCATTTTAGCTGAGCCAAACACCGCCCCGGTGACCAATACCAGTGTGCTGACCTATAGCGCTAAAAAAGGCTTGCCGCTGAGTTATACCATCCCGGCGGGTACTTTCACTGACCCCGATGGTGATGCGTTAACCCTGACCGCCACTAACCTGCCGACTGGGCTGAGTTTTAGCAATGGTGTGCTTAGCGGCACGGTAAATGCCATCGCGACCTACGTGATTAATATTGTGGCTCGTGATCCCGAAGGGCTGATGACTACGGCGACTTTAAATCTTTCTATTACCAGTGTTTTTGGTGGTGGAGGTGGTTTTGGTGGTGTTAGTGGCAGTTCACTGATGGCGAAAAGTCAGTCAAAAGCGGTGCAACAATTAGCACCTCAGGCCACACAAACACTCGTTGATGATGACGCTCAACAAACCGCCCAGCAAACGACAGGGGTATCCACCACCCCCGCAACGGTCGAACAGCATTGGTTTAGCTATGACAATGAAAACCAGGTGGTGATGGATGGTGGTTTGCTGGATAACGGTGTTATCTCCATTAAAGATCAGGGTCAGCAGATTTTTTATGATATTGAAGGTCGTCAGCAGGCGGTGATCCGCGAAAAGGGGTTTGTCAGCGACTTTTATTATTACGACCCGCAAGGCCGGGTGGTGCAGGTTGACCGGGCGAATCTTAAAGTCGGTCAGGCCGATAACTTCTTGAATGAAATTCATGACAATGGGATTGGTGTTCGAGACACTTATGCCAGCCAGTGGGGCATAACGATTGCGCACAGTTATGATATGGCTGGACACAATACCCAGACGTTAGAATACTATTCGCCGGGTTATGTGTTCGATATCAGTAATCGATGGGAACCCAACAGCGAAGAGTTTTTTGACTTAGCGGTGGATTTCACCAATAGCGTTAGGCGTGTCACCGACACCTTATATAACCAAGACGGTCAGGTGAGCGAGACCCTGCAATATGGCTTTACCACCAAGGATATGCTGGCCAAGGCATTCGACACAGCAAGGGCCAGCATGACGGGGGTTTGGGATGAAGTATCACCGCAAATCACTGGCAGAGAAGGGGTATATGCGACGTTTTATCGCGGCACTGTGATACCGCTGGCGGATAAAAGTGATTCGAGTTTTGTTAGCCATGGGTTAAGCCATGTTAGCAACCTATATGACACGGCGGGGCGTAAGCTCAGTCATATTGTCGAAACATTTACCGACCATACGGTGGACTATAGCCATCAATTTGTCAGCAGTTATCAGGGTCAGATGACCTATCTCGATACCAAAGTGACAGGGACTAATATTTACAACGGTAGCGGTAATGGCAGTTATACCCCAACGTCCACCTTGAGCCATTATGATGACAATGGCAACCGTATGGCGGTGGAGCAAATTAGTTATGAAAGTAATGGCACTGTGGTGGCTGGCAGCAAAGTTCAGGCCCGTTATTTTGACTATAACCAAAATAATCAGCTGATCCATCGTTTAAACGGGGTTCAGGATGAAAGTTTTCTCGCGCATCAAGGCCAAGCCAATATCCGTCAAAACATCGGTTTTAACGAGAATACCGCCACCGCGGGGCTAGATAACACCGCCAACGTTAACTTTATCTATGCTGGTGGACAGTATCTCGGCGAGCTAAGGCGCGATGGTAGCAGCCAAATCAAAGGCCAGCATTTTAGTGCCCGGGATGCCAGCAGTGCCAGCAGCACACAAAAATATACCGTGGCGGCGGGAGATTCATTACGTGCCCTAGCGGGTTTGTTTTACGGCAACAGTGACTACTGGTATATCATCGCCGATGCCAATGGTTTGGCCGATGGGCCAGATGATAACCTTGACGTGGGCATCACCGTGGATGTGCCACAGCGGGCATCGACTTCAAATACCTTCGCCGATTTTAAGCCGCAGAACCTGGCCCAAATTATTGGTGATACCACGCCGAGTTTGGCCTATGTGCCCGAGCCACCGCCAGAAGTGGGTTGTAACGTGGCGGCGTCGATTATCATGATCGTGATTGCGGTGGTGGTGACGTATGTTACCAATGGTGCCGCATCCGAGGCCATGGGGGCGATGGTGGGCGGTTTTATTAGCGGGGCTGCTGGCAGTGCGGCCAGTCAGATTGCCGGTAATGCGATGGGCGCGGTGGATGGTTTTTCGATGCAGGCGATGTTCGCCAGTGGCATCACCGCTGGGTTAAGTTATGGTGCCAGTGGTTATTTGCAAGGGGCTGAGGCATTAACGACTGCGGGTGCTACGGTTGGCAGTGTGGCGCTGAATACGGCGGGTAATACCTTTTTGGCTGGGGCTGGCGCACTGAGCAACGTGGCCGCCAATAAATTGGTCGGTTATCAAGATAGCTTCAGTTGGCGTGAAGTGGCGGTGTCGATGGTGGGGGCCTTTGTCGGTGACAAGGTGGGGTTAAACCGTGCGCAATCGGCTTCTTCTTCTCTTTCTTCTTCGGTAATGGGCCAAGCTTTTAGTGGTATCGGTCAAGCGGGGTTGAATCATGGTCTTAACCAACTGGCGGGCCAGCAGAGCCATTTTAATTTCAAAAATGTAGCGCTGGATTCATTTGCCAACGCGTTGGGCAATGGTTTGGTCAATCAGCTTAGAGCCCCTGCTGCCGGGGTTGAAGCGGCGGCGCAAATGCAGGCCATGGCGGCAGATAAGGTTGCTGTGGGCGCGGGTTCTGCGGGCCAATTGGCAGGCGGATTACAATATGCTCTAGCGCACAATACTGAACAATTTATGGCGACTATTGGCGCTAACCAGCCATCAACTTTGATTGCTGAAGGGTCTGCCGTCGGTTCGAATAGTGCCTTAGCAGAACGCTCTAATCGGGTGAGTACTTACCTTAGCCAACACGGTGATTATCTGGCCAATATGTCGCAATACAATCAAGGTATTAGGGCTGATAATTCACAACGGGCGTGGGAGGAGGGCATTGTCACTGGTATTGCCCATTATAACCTTGGCAAAGCGGGGCGCGACGCCAAGCTGATGCAGCATGACTTTGCCAATGTCGATAACTGGAATCAGCAACAAAAAGCGGGCATATTTGCCGAGGGCGGGATGCTCGAAGATACCTTCTCCAAAGTGGTTAAAACCGGATTGGGCATTGCCGCAGATCTGGCCTTACTGACCACCGGTTTTGGCATGGTGGGGTTGGGCGGCAGAATTGCTTTTCAGGGATTAAAAGGGGTGGTCAGAGGATCATTGATATCCGGGTTTGGCCAAACGTCGACGGTGGCTGGCGCAGGTTATTTGTATGGTGGTTATGGCGTCGCCCAAACGGGGGTTAATACCGCAATGAATGCGGCCAATGGTGTTGTAGGTGCTGCTGGTGGCAGGCGCGAATCAGCGGCCAGTAGTTATGTCAAGGGACTGACCACTTCGGTGATTGCAACCAGCAAGGTGGCAGGGGCGGCTTCAAGTATTCTTGATGATGGTGGTTTGATGCGAGTATCGCTGGCGGCCAGCTTATTGAATAAAGATTTTGAAGTGAAGCTGGTGCAGGGTCTGTATAACGACAATGAATCATTCTTTCAGGCAAAGCTGCCGAATCAGGGCACCAATTTCACCCAAAAAGTCGCTGATGATTTGGGCATTAAGCTGGGCGGCTTTAAAAAAGACAATATCAATATGTCGGGCCGTTATGACTTTAGCTCTGGCCTGTTCAGCACCACCTTAGAAACCGACAGTTATAAAAATGACTTAATGAAGAGCAATCGTTTTGGCAAATTAAAGGCCAGTATCGGTGCTCGAACCAGCAACGGTGTCACCGGTCCTGCGGTGAATATTGGCTGGGAATGGATGAATATGACGGTCTCGGCTGAGTTTAGAGCCAAAGCAGCAGGCAAGTAAGATGATGGAAAAGGAAAACTTTGCCACCATCACCGTGCAGCGCAAGTGGTTTGGTGCCTCGCAGATTGATTTTACCACCAGTTTTGGCGACGACTATCAGTTGTTGGAACTGGTCGGGTTCAGGCTAGATAAAGCAGGCAAGCCCGTTTACTGTGGTGGAGATTCGGTGCAAAAACCCTTGTATAAAGGCCAGCCTGTGACACAACGGCATCCTGTGGTTAAACCTTATCCCTTTGCGATTCAGATACCCGGCTATGCCGATATTCAGGTGTGTCAGCCAAAATGGCATCAGCCGCAATGGACGGTGGTAGTGGATCAGCAAATCAAAGCCAAGCTTGAATTTACCAGCCAGGGATTTTCGCGGCGAGAGCATTATAAATTGCTGATCACCGATAAGGTTGATCAGGATTTAATGCTGTTTGTACTGATGCTAATGTTTGAACGATTGAATGACAGTTCCGGCTCGTAAAAAGTGATCCCATAAGCCTCGCGCAGCGAATCACTTTTTTATGCCCTTATTTTGCCATCAAAATAAAGGCATAAAAAAGCCCGGCAATTGCCGGGCTTTTTTTTAATCATCGAGTTACTTTCGATTAGTTACTTTTAGCGTTTAAGCTCAATCCAGTGACCTTAGAGGCTGCTCTGATACCAACATACCAAGTGCCGACAGCAGGGTTAATCATGGTACACACTTCTGCGTTACCAACAATGTATGGACGACAATCATAATCAAGAACAGTGCTTTGTGCGCCATGCTTAACATATAGGTCAGCTTCACCAGTACCACCTGAGATGGTGAAGGTCAGGGTTGAATAGGTGTTAAGTACGTTTAAGCTGTAACTTGCCATCTGGTTGTTATTGATGCCAATGTTAGTGACCGTTGAATCAATCGACGCTGCTGGTGTTGACGTTGATGACGGGTCAGTAAAGCTGGCGATTAAACTCACATCGGCATAAGCGGCGTTGGCTTTAAGCATGATGTAATAAGTACCACCAGTGTTAGTCAAAGTCGCACATGTTTCGTTATTACCTGAAGACCATCGAGCACAATCATAAGTACTTGTGGTTGGTGCTGAACCGTAACGAATATACATATCAACATCACCCGTTCCACCGCTTGTGGCGAAGTTGATGTTAGTCGCATCAGCCGGAACGTACATGGTATACATAGTTTCCGTTCCAATGTACTCACCAAGGCTGGTTTTAGCAACGTTGTTGGTTAACTGGTTCGCGGTAAGACCTGAACCTGTACCGCTACAACCGTTGGTAGTAATATAATCACTGGCGGCTTTGGCTTTAACAATACCGTAACCGTAGTAGTCATCTTTACCTACCTGACCCTGTTCCTCAGCGCTTGCTTTTAAGGCATCACGGATTTGAGTACCAGTACAAGACTGATGGTTAGACCAAACCAATGCTGCTGCACCTGCAACCGCAGGAGTCGCCATTGAAGTACCGCTCATAGTACCGTATAGTGATGTTACACTATCAATGGTGACGTTAGTCGCGCTTAACCAAGTTGAACGGTCAGTTAACGATGCGCCAATCACTGGAATAGTGGTGGTATTTGTCTCACCTAAAGTACCATTTAAGGCTTCGTAGTAGTTATTGACGATAACTGCGCCGATACCACCACTGTCTTCACAGTTTTTGGCTTTTTCGTGGAACGTGTTGGTGCCACGGTCGATGATACAGATTTTGCCGTTAGCGCTAGCATTGGTGGTCAAACCTGAACCAAAGTAATAAACCGCAGCGCTAACTGAACCGGTATTTTCCATGGCGATAACATCCATATCAGATGCAGTACCAACCGTTGCTGTAGCGGTGCCCCAAGTAGCGGCTTCATCAGCAGCACCAGCGGTGGTTAATGCCGTGAGTGAAGGGTAAGTTGACATCGTATCAACACCACCTGCGGTCACTTCAACACAATAACCGTCATCAACTTCGCTGTTACTTGTACAGCTAGGATACTGAGAGAAACCAGCGATGGTGTTATTCTCATCGTTAGCACCAACCATCATCACTGACTTATAACCTGCTGGGAAAGAACGGCTGTTATCACCATCGTTACCCGCTGAGGCCAGTACCAGACCGCCATTAGTGGTAAAGGTGTCGAATGCGGCTTCTTCTAAAGAGTTCGCTTCTGCACCACCAAGACTCATGGTGATGATGTTTGCGCCAGCAGTGATACATTGTTGTGCAGCGGCGGATAAATCTGATGAATAACCCCAACCATCGGCGTTAAATACTTTAACAATATGTAATGGTACGCCTGGTGCCATACCGATAACACCTGTGGTGTTGTTAGCAGCGGCAATAGTACCCGCAACGTGCGTACCGTGTGGTCCGCCGCCATCATCCCAGTTACCTGTTCCTGAGTTGTTATCACCGGTAATTGAGCTCCACAAGAAATCTGGGTTACTGCGGTCAAGACCTGAGTCGATAACACAAACTTTCATACCGCTTTGTAAGGTTAACTGATCACCCTGCGCCTGAGGGATCGCATAAGGAATAATCTGTTGGCTGTTTGGGTTACCGACAGT
>JBLGCB010000083.1:0-19877 GCA_047617105.1 Phenylobacterium sp.
TATTATATTAATGAGCCAGTTTGTAAAATTTTGAACGCAGCATTATAACGAGCAATTTTGACTGAGTCGATAGGATTACAAAGAAAAATCACTTTACTTGCGACTTATATCAACAATCAGTCAAAAACTGTGCAAAGGGTTGCTAAGTCCCCTTTAGGAAAAATCGCGGTATGCTGAAAAAACCATCATTAACGGCCAATAACTGAAAATAAAAACAGAATAAGAACAGGATGTTGCAATAAGGTTTTTGATTTTTTACAGGAGATTTAAAATAGATGAACATTAAGGAAGAAATAAAAAGGTGGTCGGTGATGCAGGATTTGAACCTGCGACCCCTTGGACCCAAACCAAGTGCGCTACCAAGCTGCGCTAATCACCGAATCTTAAAACAAAGTAAAGTAAAAAATGGGGTGACTGATGGGGATTGAACCCACGACAACCAAGATCACAACCTGGGGCTCTACCAACTGAGCTACAGTCACCATTGTACTTTTTACTGCTTTGCTTGTTACTACTTTTTCATGAACGCTTATACCAATTGTTCATGGTGCGCCCGGCAGGATTCGAACCTGCGACCCACGGCTTAGAAGGCCGTTGCTCTATCCAACTGAGCTACGGGCGCATATTGCGAAACTCTACAATCACGCTCTATGAAAGTGGTCGGTGATGCAGGATTTGAACCTGCGACCCCTTGGACCCAAACCAAGTGCGCTACCAAGCTGCGCTAATCACCGAATATTCGCTTTCATTTGTTTTCACTGCTGTGAGAACGAGGCGCATGTTACAAGGAAGATTCACCACCGTCAAACACTTTTTCACGGTTTTTTGATGATAGTTTGTTTTAGGCGTTTGTTTGCCTGTTTTTACTGCACAATGCTTCAAAATCCCGCAAACTCGCTTTGGCTCGTTTGCGGGCTTTTGATTTACGCAACTTCGTTGCAGACTATAAGAGCAAAAAAATATTTATGCTTAAATGATCATTCCACTGCATTTCATGAGAAAATGCGCGGCAATTTAGTCGCCAGGAACCCTTCGATATGCCAGAACCCTTACCGCCACAAAAAGGTCAATCAACAGACCAACAAAAAACGGCCCCAGCCACGCCTCAAAAATTAGGCCAAATTATCGACGGCAAAGCCATCGCTAAAAGCGTCAGACGCAAAGTAGCCCTAACTGTCGAGAAGTTAGTCGCCAAAGGCGAACGACCACCAGGACTGGCGGTAATACTGGTTGGCCTCGACGCTGCCTCTCAGGTATATGTCAACAGCAAACGTAAAGCCTGTGAAGAAGTCGGTTTTGTGTCGAAATCTTATGACTTACCCGATACCACCTCTGAGTTTGAATTACGCCACCTAATTGATGAATTAAACCATGATGATGAAATTGATGGTATTTTGGTGCAGCTACCTTTACCTGATGGTTTAAATGCCGACGATTTGCTAGAACGAATCTCGCCGAAAAAAGATGTCGATGGCTTTCACCCTTATAATGTTGGCCGCTTAGCCTTACGTGCGCCACTGTTACGCTCTTGCACCCCCAAAGGCATTATGACCATGCTGCAAACCTGCGGGCTCAATATTCGCGGTATGGAAGCTGTGGTCGTCGGTGCTTCTAATATTGTTGGCCGTCCGATGGGCGCTGAGTTATTACTGAAAGCCTGCACCACCACCATCTGCCATAAGTTCACCAAAGACCTCGAATTTCATGTACGCCGCGCCGATTTATTAGTGGTCGCAGTCGGTAAACCGCATTTTATTCCGGGAGAGTGGATCAAAGAAGGCGCTATCGTGATTGATGTGGGTATTAATCGATTAGAAGATGGTCATTTGGTGGGGGATGTTGAATTTGACGTCGCGAGACAAAAGGCCAGTTATATCACCCCGGTGCCCGGCGGTGTTGGCCCTATGACTGTCGCTAGTTTGATTGAGAATACCTTAGAGGCTCGATTTAGTAAATAACCGCAAGATGTAGAGAATGGCTACGCTGTAAAGCTTAGCCTCTTCTTGTAACTGTTTAGCGTGCTTAGATTTCGTTTCAGAACAAGGCCTTACTTCTCAAAAAGAGTCGCACGAAAAACAGGCGCATATAGGTCATATGCAACTGTTTGAGTACGAAAATAACGCAGTTATGGAGCGAAAGATAAGTGCGCTACGCCTTACGCCATGTTGTTTGGCCACCGTTATCTTCTAACACTACATTCAATGCGGTCAGCTTATCACGACATTCATCGGCTTTGCCCCAATCTTTGTCTGTACGCGCCTGAATTCGCTGGGCAATCAACGATTCAATCTCGGCGACTTCATCATCAGAACCCGATCCAGCTTTTAAGAAGATTTCAGGGTCTTGCTGCGCAATGCCCAAAATATCGCCAAGATAAATCAATATCGCCGCCAACTCAGCGGCTGATGCATCATCTGCCGGGGTTTTGGTCGCTTTTAACACATTGATTTCTTTGGCCAGTTCAAAAATCACCGGCAACGCAAGCGCAGTATTAAAATCATCATCCATCGCCACTCTGAATTTAGTGACATATTCATTGTCATTATCAATCGCTTTATCAGCCACTTTAACGCCACGCAAGGCGGTGTAAATTCGCTCCAATGCCGAACGAGACTGCTCAAGATTGTCTTGAGAGTAATTTAACTGACTGCGGTAATGGCCAGCAATTAGGAAGTAACGCACGATTTCTGCATTGTAATCTTTTAATACTTCTTTGATGGTAAAAAAGTTACCCAAAGACTTAGACATTTTTTCTTTGTCTACCTGCACCATACCGGTATGAATCCAGGTATTGACATAAGGTGACTGGTTGGCACAACAGGATTGAGCGATTTCGTTTTCATGATGCGGGAATTGCAAATCAGAACCACCACCATGGATATCAAAATGCGCACCCAAATGTTTGGCAGCCATGGCTGAACATTCAATATGCCAACCTGGACGACCGTCGCCCCATGGTGATGCCCATTTTGGCTCACCCGGTTTGGCACCTTTCCATAACACAAAATCCAGTGGATCACGTTTGCTATTGTCCACTTCAACCCGCGAACCCGCTTGCAACATATCAAGATTTTGCAGGCTCAATTTGCCATAGTCTTCATACTTACTCACTTCAAACAGCACATCGCCACTTGCTGAGACATAAGCATATTCTTGCTGAACCAGTGACTCGATGGTGGCAATGATTTCATTCATATGGGTGGTCACTTTAGGCTCAATATCAGGACGAAGCATATTCAGCGCATCAAAATCGTCATGCATCACCTTAGTAAAACGCTCAGTCAACTGCTCACTGGTTTCGTTATTTTTATTAGCCCGGTTAATGATCTTATCATCAACATCGGTGATATTACGTACGTAAGTTAAGTTGTAACCCAGATGGCGCAAATACCGCGCAATCACATCAAAACCAACAAATGTTCTGGCATGGCCCACATGACAATCGTCGTAAATGGTGATACCACAGACATACATGCCGACTTCTCCAGCAACCATGGGTTTAAACTGCTCTTTTTGACGCGTCAGGGTGTTATATATGCTTAACATTGTTCTTTAGAATCCTTTTGGCTATGTTAGGTAATGTAAATGATGAGACGAGAGGTCGATTGATATCATACCCCCCCGCACAGTGCGCTATCATAACACCGTCTAAAATAGCCTGCTATAACTGTCTTAGGCTGAGCAGCAAAAAGCATCGTAAAAAAAGACCTGACCATTTATCCCCCCTTGCGAATGCATAAAAGTGCTGTAAAATGCCCCACCAGCGAAGCTTTCAATGGCTCGTTCATTTTTTCTGTTGTTTGAACATCAACTGACCACCAATTGACCATAAATAACAATGGTCCATAAGGAACACCCATGATCACCATGAATACCAACTTCGGCACCCTTAAAATCAATCTTTTTGCCGAAGAAGCGCCAGTCACTGCACAAAATTTTCTTGATTATGCAAAGTCTGGTTTTTTCGACGGCACCATCTTTCACCGTGTTATTGATGGTTTCATGATCCAAGGTGGTGGTTTCACCCCTGATATGGAACAAAAAGCCGTCAATGCCCCCATCAAAAACGAAGCCAACAATGGCCTGAACAATAAAATAGGCACATTGGCCATGGCTCGTACCAACGACCCACATTCAGCAACAGGTCAGTTCTTTATTAACTTGACTGACAATGACTTCCTTGATTTTAAAGCCGAAAACTCACAAGGCTGGGGTTACTGTGTTTTCGGTGAAATCACTGAAGGCATGGACGTGGTCGATAAAATTCGCGCGGTTAAAACCGGCAACAGTGGCCACCACGGTGATGTACCCGTTGAAGCCGTTGTAATTGAAAGCGTCACCGTTGACGCTTAAAGACCTATAAATATTACCCGAATAGGCGCAGGAAAGCGCAAGCCATGGCATATTCCTGTAAGAAAGGCCTGTCTATGGTAACTAGGTCACGCGAGTGCACAAAAAAACGTGCACACCCTACGCCACTCCATAGTGAGTTTCGGATTTTTATTCCGAAACTACAACCTGAGCCGCTAATCCGGCTCTTTTTAAGTTAAAGTCCTATGTCTCATACCTTATTTATCTCAGACTTACATTTATCCCCACAACGTCCTGATATCACTCAGGCGTTTTTCACTTTCATTCGCGCAAAAATTACCAGCGATTGTGACGCCCTATATATTCTTGGTGATTTTTTTGAATATTGGATTGGTGATGATGATCACAACAGTTTTAATACCAGTATCATCAATGCCATAAAGTCAGTCTCTGCCCGCCTGCCGGTCTATTTTATTCATGGCAACCGAGATTTTTTGATTGGTGAGACGTTTGCCAAAAGCTGCAATATGACCCTACTGCCAGAGCAACTGGTGATCAATTTATACGGTAGAAAGACCCTGATCCTCCATGGCGACAGCTTGTGCACCCTAGATACTGAATATATGAAATTTCGCCGCAAAAGCCGCAGCAAATGGTGGCAAACCACCATGTTAATGCTACCGTTGTTTATCAGAAGAAAAGTCGCTGAGAATGCGCGCAAGAAAAGCCAACAATCACAACAAGGCAAAGACATGGAGATTCTTGACGTCACCCCTTATGAGGTGATTAATCAGATGACCAAACATCAGGTTGATTCGATGATCCACGGCCACACCCACCGCCCAGCGATGCATTTTATGGATGACAATGATCCGCCGACCCAACGCATCGTGTTAGGTGATTGGTATGAACAAGGGAGTTATTTGATTGCCAGTGAAGGGGGAAATGAATTGGTGACAATGGCTTTTCAGCCTGAATAAACGATTATAAAAACAACTATAAAAACAACTTGGTCAACGTAATAACCAGCGCAGCACCAGCAAGCACCATTGAATACTCAAACCATTTATTACGCTTGTGGTAATGCCTAGCTTCCAATTCTAGTTTACGACTTTCGTTGTCAAGCTTACGGCTTTCGTTATGCAGTTTACGACTTTCATTCTCAAGCTTGCGGCTTTCATCTTCGAGTTTAACGCGTTCACTATCAAGTTTGCCTTGCTCACTTTCCAGCTTAAACCCTTCTTGCACCAGTTTACGCAACTCAGCCTGAGTTTTTTCGGTTTCTACCGCCCACCTTTGCATTTCTAATTCAGTCATATCAACCTCAACGCTCAAGTCATAAAAACAATTTTGTGATCGCAATAGTGGCACCAATAGCCGCAAGCACCATAGAATACTCAAACCATTGATTGCGTTTTTGGTAGTGTCGGGCTTCTAATTCAAGCTTATTACTCTCGCTATTAAGCTTAGCGCTCTCGTGCACCAGTTTACGAATTTCAACCTGATCTTTTTCAATGGCGATCAACGATTCTTTGAGTTCTAATTCAGTCATATCAACCTCAACAAGCAAATTTGATTTATGCCGTAATCACTGTACATAATGTCATCTTAGACTGATTCAATTCGTTTGGCTAGTATTTTTTTCCATCTTGGTACCATCAGGGCTACAGTCGAGCCAAGTAAAATAAGGCGTAGCTTACTCACCACTGAGAAACACTCCAGTGGTGAAAAGTGCTGAGCAACGATTTACTTCTCGCCTGCATTACTCTCCATCGATATGATGCCGCGACGTCAGGCCAAAATCCTCCAACAACACATATAAACTCGGCAATACCAGCAGAATCAACAAGGTCGACACCGACATACCACAGATAATGCTCACTACCAGCGGCTGTACCACCTGAGCCTGCAAACTGGTCTCAAACAACAATGGCATGGTGCCCGCAATGGTTGTGGCCGAGGTAATAAAAATTGCCCTAAAACGTTCTTTTGAGGCCATCACCGCACTGGTGTGGGTATCCATTCCCTCAACCTGATGCTTTTTAATATAGGCCACCAGCAGTATCGAATCATTGACCACAATGCCCGCCAACGAAACAAAACCAATCATGCTCGGCATGGTCATATCGTAGCCAAGCAATAAATGGCCCCACAATACCCCGATTAATGCCAATGGAATGGCCAACATCACCATCACAGGTTCAAAGTAACTGCGAAATTGAAAGCTGAGGATAATAAACACCCCAATCAAACCAAACAAAAACTTCTGCATCATCGATTTGCCCGTCTCGGCACCATTTTTAATTTCACCTTCATAACTCACTGAAATATCTGGATATAACTGGGCAATCTCAACAATGGCTGTCTGCTTCACTTGATTCACCACTTCAGTGGTATTGGCCACCAGCGAATCTACATCGGCGGTCACGGTCACGGTACGCTCACCATTAACCCGGTTTAACCGGGTGACACCACGATGCAAGGTAAACTGCGCCAACGATGATAACGGTCGCTGACTGCCATCAGATAAGGTGATGGGATAATTTTTCAACTGACGTAAGCTACTTTTATCGCTGGCCTGCAACTTGACATAAACCTCAATATTTTCTTGGCCACGTTGAAACTCATCGGCCTGCTCACCAAAAAAACCCGCCCGCAATTGTTGTGCGATAGTGGTGCCATCCACCCCCAAAGACAACGCGCCAGGGTGTAATTTCACCACCCACTCTTCTTTGCCTTGGCGTAAATCATCCATGGTATTCGATACCCCTTCAAAACGATCAACCGCCTGCTTGACCTTGCTGGATGCCGCCATCAAATCATCAATATTCGATGAATGTAGCTGAATATCAATCGCCCTGCCCGCAGGTCCCAGATTTGGCTCTTTGAATGACACCGACAATATACCAGGCACCTCTTCTACCCCTTCACGCCATTGGCTGACAAAATCAGCCAACTTAGTAGCACGGGTTTCTGCGGTTAATAAATCCACTCTGATAGTCGCCAAATGTGGCCCCTGCTCATAAGCATCTTTATTCTTGTTATATTCAATGGTGGTGTGCTGCACCAGTGATTGGTTATCAGGCTGATCAGGCGTCAATTGCTGATTGACCTGGTCCAGCGCCGCGATATAACGCGCCACCACCAACTCGGTTTGCGCCAATGGTGTGCTCGGTGGCAACAACAACTTCACTTCGACCAAATCGCCTTCCAAGTCTGGAAAAGCCTTAAATTTAACAATACCGCCCGCCATCAGGGCCATTGAGCTAAAGAAAATCAAAAACACCAAACCAATAAAACGATAACGGTTATTGACACAATATTCGCTCCAGCCCACTAAGGTGTTATTGCGAAAATCTTCAAATTTGCGGTTAAACGCCACTTTAAAGGCCGGGTCTGGTTTATTGTCACTGGCCGATTTATGCAGTGAATGAATCAGGTGACTAGGCAAGATGAAAAAAGCTTCGATCACACTGACAAAAATCGTTGCTATCAATACCAACGGAATGTCTTTTAATACCTTACCAATATCACCGCTGATAAACGCCAGCCCGGCAAATACCACAAAGGTGGTTAAGAACGAAGAGAACACCCCACCCGCCACTAGGTGCACCCCTTTTACCGCCCCTTCATTAATGGCATCCCCACTTGCACCTTCTAAACCACCATCCTTCTCAACATGGGCCGCGATACTTTCGGCAATTACAATGGCATCATCCATTAAAATACCAATAGACATTAACAGTGCCACCATCGAGATCATATTCACGCTGACTCCCATCAAGGTCATCAGAAAAAACGCGCCAAGAAATGACACTGGCAACCCCATCGACACCCAGAATGAATAACGCATCGAAAAGAATAACCACATCACCAGCAGTACTAGCACAAACCCTTGCCAGCCGTTGTTAAGCAACATACTCAGCCTATCAGAAACGGTTTTGGCGGTGTCCTGAGTCAGCACCAATGACACCCCTTTGGGCGCTAGGGCCTGCTCTTTGACCGTAAAGGCTTTGACCACCTCCACCAGATTAATGGCGTCTTGGCTTTTGGCCTTTTTGATATCAATCAACGCCGCGCGTTGGCCATCAAAAATAATCTTCTCTTCGTCCAGTTCAAAACCTTCGGTAATGGTGGCGATTTCTTTGAGTCTTAATTGCGCCCCAGATTCAGTACTTTTGATCACCAGATTGCCAAGGGATTTGGCCGTCATCTGCTGCTGATTAAAGCGCAACAAAATGGTTTTGCCGCCGCCACTGATATCACCGCCCGGTAATTTGATGTTCTGACGTTTAATCAGATTAGCGACATCGTTTGGTGACAAACCGTATTCACGTAACTTATGCTGTGACAAATCCACTTTTATCTGATGATCAGAAAATCCTTTGATTTCAACAATCGAAATACCCGGCTGATGTTTGAGTTTTTGTTTGATGGTTTCGGCATAGGCTTTGAGTTCAAAGTCGACAATATCTGCCGTCACGGCCAACGAAATCAAATGTTGATCGCGGTCAAGCTCTCGAATAATCGGCTTTTCGGCTAGGTCTGGAAAGTTATCAATGGCATCAATCTCCGTTTTAACGTCCGCCAGCAGTTGCGATACATCACCACCTTCGAGCACTTCAACGGTCATATTGGCGATGCCTTCGCGGGCCTCACAACTGACTTTTTCAATCCCATTTAAGGCTTCGATGGCTTCTTCCATCGGGATACATAAGGCTTGCTCACTTTCTTGAGTACTGGCACCAGGGTAAACCGTCGAGACTTGAATTCGCCCGGTACTAAACTCAGGAAAAGTCTCTCGTTTAAGGTTAGGCAAACTGGTTAACCCGGCAACAAAGATGATCAGCATCAGTAGGTTTGATGCCGTGGGGTGTCTGGCAAAAAAAGCGATCATTGTGCTGGCTCCGCTTTTCCTTGATTGGATTGGCCTGGATTGGCCATGGACGTTCTGACCATCATGCCCTCAACAGCAGGCAATAAATCCGTGACAATCACAATATCGTTGACCGACAAAGCTGACGACTCAATGGCGGTATAGAGACCTGATTCAAACAGCACTGACACTGGTTTAATCCGTAAAACATTGTCCTCAACCACATAAACCGACTGACCATGTACAGCCATTGTAGGCACACTGAGTACCTTATTGGCTTTGGCTTTAACGTTAACTTCAACAAACATATCGTTCATCACTGGCGGATTATTGATGGGATGAAACTTCTGCCAATCATTTTCCATTTCGACCATCAGCACAATGGTATTGCCCTGAGGGTCAATGCTATCGCTGACCCGAGTCACCACGCCCGACCACTGTTGTACCACCTCGCCCGCATATAGCTTAATATCAGCGCGCAATTTCAGTCGCGCGATATCAGGAAAACCTTGGCCCAATTCCTGATTACTCATGGCTTGTCTGACCAATTGCTTCATATCCGTAAAAGAAAACTGGGCTGGAATTTCCATCGCACCAATGTGATTGGCTTTAATCAGCACCGATTGCAGATTAATCACCTGCTCTGGCTCTGCGTCAACTTGGGTGATTCGGGCATCAAACGGGATCACAATTTCAGTTTTTGCCAGTTTTCTTTGCGCTTCTTTCACCCGCGACTCATTGACCTGAATTTTGGCTTCGGCCACTTCAATATCATTGGGGATAAGTTTGACGCTGGTGTCGAGGTCTAACACTTTTTGCTGCTGAGCAAATACATTGCTTTGCTCTTGGTCAACCTGCGATCGTGAGATAGATCCTTTTTTCACCAGCCCCTGTTTGCGTTTTAATTCTTTTTGCAGAATCTTAAGCCGATTTTTCTCTAATCCCAGCGACAATTCTGTTTTGTTTTTATTCAGCACGATTCTGTCGCCATCGGCTTTGGCCGAATTGAGATCCGATTTCGCTTGTGCCAATTTCAGCTGATAGTCCACCGGGTCTATCCTCAGTGCCACGGTGCCTGAGGGCAACATCGCGCCTTTTTCTAATTTAGGATGGCGATAAATCACTCGACCCGATACCTCAGAGACGGCCTGCCAGCTTTCTTTGGCTTGTGCCCGACCATAACCGCTGACCACCAATGGCAACTGACGCACTTGCGCCTGCTCTACCTGCACCAACGGCGCAACTTGCAATGCGTTTTTGATGGTTGGATCGGGTTTTAGCTTCACCAATACCACCAGAATCACCAACCCCAGCAAGGGGAATAGCGCTAACCAGCGACGGTTGCCGACACTTAATAAATTAGTCATGTTCGATTTGTCCATTTTTGCTTGCCCTATCTCTTATACAGCTGCTTATATCGCGGCTTGTGTCGTCATTTTGGCTTTCAAATAAGCCAAATTGCATTAATTGGGTGTTATGATTAATTAAGGTTTCGAGAAAAGCATCGTCATAGGTGACGCCTTCCACCAACCCCAGCAACTCTCGCATATACCAGGGATGTAACGTCAGGCTCATTAACGACATTCTAAACATCAGTCGGTCGACGTTTGGTCTTAACTGACCTGATTGCTTAAAGTGCAGATAAACTTCGTCAAACACTTTCATATGTTCATGGCCCATGGTTTCAATAAAGTATTCGCGGCATACGCCCTGATTGAGGATCATCTCTTTGAGCATCAACAGTGGAAACTCCGGTGACTCTTTAATCATCTCAACAAAACTACGAAAAAAACCTTCAAGACTGTCAAATGAACCACTTTTCAGATGTTGTTTAATACTGGTGATCACCTGTCCGGTCACTTCAAGGATCATCGCCTTATACAAACCTTCTTTATTCTCGAAGTAATATTTAATCATTGCCGAATTGACCCCTGCCAGCTGAGACAACTCTCGAATACTGACTTTATCGTAGGGTTTGCTAATAAACTTTTGCCGCGCTGCGCCAATCAATAACTCGCGGGCATCAACCGATGGCTTTTGCCCTTTGGCAGGCTTGGACGGCCGCCCTTTTTTGCTTACCTGTTCACTGGCTACCAACATAGATGGCTCCGATATGAGAATTAATCACTTGATTAAATAATAGTTGGATAATAACCGGATGGGGAAATTTTGCGAGAAAATTAATTAATCAAAAAGCAGATTATGATTAGATTGCGAATAAGTGACTAAACCAAGACAAGTAATATATACTGCAAAAACTACCACGATTGAATTTGTATTCTTATGATTTCTTACCCATCATAAGTCAATATTAAAAGGACCAACATGCAAAAGAACCTTTCCATCCTTTGTTGTCTGACGACACTTACATTCAGCACATTTCCCGCGTATGCGCAACAAAGCGTCGAGGCCTGTGTTATGCAGCAATTTGCCAGTGGCAACGCCAACCTCACGCTTGCTGATATTAGAAAACTGTGTGGTGACCAAACCTATGTTGAAGGTAATGTTGAAGGTGCTAGTGAAGGTAATAGTGAAGGTAATAGTGAAGAAGAAGTCAATATTGTGACAAAATCCAATACTTCAACAGGTGCAATTTCTAATCGAAGAACTCAAGAACGACAAACAGAATTTGAACCTTACGTCATCACACCACACAAAATGAATTATGTTTTACCCGCACTAACCACTACTGCGATTAACAAAGGGGCTTATTCTGACTTTAACGGCTATGAGGATAATTTGGCCAATGTTGAGGCGAAACTCCAGCTCAGTCTAAAAGTGCCGTTAAATCCTAACAGTATGTTTATTGAAGGTGATGGCTTGTATTTTGGCTTTACCATCCAAGCATGGTGGCAAATCTATGCGGATAATATTTCGAAACCGTTCAGAGAAACCAATTATCAACCTGAATTATTTTATTACGCCCCGCTTGACTGGCAACCGCTGGGCGGAAACACCTCGATTGTTCTCGGCGTTGAGCATCAATCTAATGGTCAAGCGCAAAACCTGTCAAGAAGCTGGAATCGTATTTACACCAACTTTCTGTATGAAAAAGATAACTTTGCCCTTTCATTCAGACCATGGGTAAGAATCACCGAAGATGAAAAAATTGACCAATTCGATCCAAAAGGAGACGACAACCCTGACATAGATGACTACCTGGGTCATTTCCAACTCGGCATGGTCTACCAATGGAAGGATTTTGAATTTAGTGCCAGAGGTCGGCAAAACTTTGCGACACATAAAGGGTCAGCAGAGTTCGGATTGACATTTCCATTGTGGGGTAAGCTCAGAGGATACGCGACAACTTTCACCGGATATGGTGAAAGTTTAATTGATTACAACTATAACCAAACGCGTTTTGGTTTAGGTATTGCGCTTAATAACGTCCTTTAAATCTACTAGGCGTTCTTAGCATTGTTGTTATAACAACAGTAAATCAGCCAAAGCTTGGCAACAGTCAATATTAATTAATTGTTGGTGATCAATCAGCTGATTATTGGCAATAGCAACAGCCAGTGAAGAACCGGGGTGAAATGCCTGAGCCATGGTGGTCAATTTAGCCTTCTGGTGTTTTGTCACATCCCGTGCAATGGGTTTGTCAGGATAAATTGCAACAGCGTCATTACAAAACTGCGTTGCTGATGGCGCCAATTTATCGCATTGAATGACAGTTTCAAGTACATCTTCTAAGGTCCCTTCAAGGTTCTGTTGATCAGCAATAATAAAACAAGATAATTTACCGTATTCGCTATCATGTATTTGAGCATTGTGGTCAAAGGCACAGCCTTGAGGTAAAAATGCCGCTAACTGGGTGCTCAAGTAAGCCAGTGTTTGCGCCATTCCACCATTGTCCATACCAATATAATCTGCATCCAATACAAAACAATGACGAATTTGAGTGAAGAACCGTGCCAAATACTTGGATCTTTCGATGTTCTGTTTGGCAGCCTCTAATCTGGTTTTTCCACCCATGGAATAAATCAACAAATAGTGATCTTGCTGATCGACAAAAACCTGATTGGGCATAAAAATATCCAATGGTTTATCGACCCTGATATTGTCCATTTCAATATCCGTTATCGCCTTACTGATAAGGCCACTGAGCACAGGTGGTAAATCTTTGACTTTATTACAATTAACGGCAACATCACCAACATGGCGTAAAACTTTGGCAACAAAAGCAACATCATGAAATCCTTCGCAATAAACAAAACTCAACTTCCCTTCTTCTATCATTGCTGCTGACCCCTGATATCCAGATCAATATAACCAATCAAATTCTCAAGTTCTTCACCAGCATAATGATCGACTTTACCGCCATTTTCTTCACTCAGGGCATATGCCGAAATCGTATGATTGTGATAACCATTTGTTAAAAAGGCATCAATACATTCTTTGCTGTGAGAAGTAACAAACACCTGCACATTATATTGTTCAGCCATGCGCTGAATGAGTTCAGTAAACTGGATAAGCAGGCTTTTATGAATGCCATTTTCGATTTCATCCAGAAAAATAGTGCCATTGGTACAAGCTGCTAATTTAATGCCTAGATAGAATATTTTCTGCAAACCATCACCATATTGTGATAATTCCAAGCATTTAGATGGCAGTTGATGTTCAACAAAAAAGTGGGTGCCTTGGGACATGAGCTGTATATCAATCAACTGCGGGTCTATGTAGGTTTTAATAAAATCGACCACCGTGTTTTTGGCACCATTGCGAATAGACTGCTCGTAACAATCTTTAAAAACGTACTCTTCGTCAATAAATGATGAACTGGAAATAATGCTGTTACACAAAGCGAGATTTTTAGAGGACTGGTGAGCAACTTTATCCTCATAAAACGCCGAGCGATGGGTATAAATAACATTATCATAACTGGCATCGGCATAAAGACTACCGACATAACCCGATTGGTTAACTATCGAATCGTCCGCTTCTTTTGTGCCTTGTAAATCAATGCTTTTACCATTAAAAACAGCGGATATTGCCAGTTTATCAACAGATGATTTAAACTGATTAATGAATTTATCAGCGCCTTGTGACTTTTGTCGTTGTTTATTGACCTGCAATATTGATTTGATTTCACCGAGTTTGGTTAAAACATAAATCGCTTCCAAAATAGAACTTTTGCCGGAGTTATTAATCCCGGCAAACAGGTTCACCTGGCCAAGGGAATTGATTTCTAACCCGCTGAATTTTTTATATTGTTTGATTGTTAGTGCTGAGAAATGATGTTCGCACTGTTCAACAACGGCGCGTTTAGACAAAATATGGCTCTCAGCAGAGGGAGATGGCTGATTTTTTGCTTGCAGTAACAAATTTAAGTGATTGGCTGAGTCAGTGAGACCTTTAAGATTATCTTCTTTTAAGTGATAGGCATAGTTGTCAATAATATTGACTTGCTCTTTAATCAATTCTATCGCTTTACTCAATTTTTCTTTGCCTAGCACTTCACTAGATACAATTGCACTACTTAAACTTTGAGTCTCTTCAAGATTTGATAATGCATTTTCATCTTCTATAATTTTTGACAATTCTTTGACATCCATTACCGTTCTTACAGCAGGATATTCTGAAAACTCTGAACCATCTGACTCTACTTCATCAATAAAGTTTTCAGTCACAGATAACCAAGAAAACAATCGTTTTAATTTATATTCATCAACACCATCAAATTTACCAGAAATCAAATCACGAGATTGATCTAACCAACCAACCAAAACCCGGTCTTTCACAAAAGCTTGAAAAAGCGTATATTTATCAGAAGAGAATTGTTCTGCATAATCACTTTTTTTATACATATCAACCAAGCCTAAAACCGCCTTTATAGACTGCATAGCGGAAATATTAACCCTCAAAGAACGGCGTAATTGATTAGCCGCTATCTTGTGCTCACACTCTAAGTTATTAATAAGACTTGCTCTATTAATGACTGGCCACTTCTGGTTAGTTCCTATATGTTTAAAGCCTTTAACCAGCTTATATGAAAGCTCATCATCAATATTTAAGTCACTGAACAGGACGGGAATATTAGAAAAAATAGCCGGATCCAGCTTACCAATATCCAACCCCTGTTCATGTTGCTCCTGAAGCTGTTTCAGCGCAGCAATACGACGGTTGCCTTCAACCACCATGCACTGTTGGTCAGAGATGTCATTCACCAGAATCCATTCTACTGGTAAATAACCATATTGTTTGAAACTGTACATGAGATCATTGATGTGTGTATTATCGTTGCCACAGATAAAGTTTAACGTTCTTTTTTGTACCTTGGGGTCAGCGGCTTGCTGCGCCGTCACTTTGACGTAACGCACATCATCAATAAATCGATAGTTATTGGGGTCAAGGTAAAGGCGATTAAGCGCGTAACCTTGGTCAGAATGTTGTTTCATGCACAGACCTTAAAATTGAAGTATGCCTATATTAATTGAATAAAAAAGTGAGCACAATTGAAAAGTAGCAATGACCTTAAACATCCCGATCTGGCATTTCCTTAATATAAAGGTCTTGCTTGGCATAAGGGATTTCGATGTCATGAGCAATAAAGGCTTTATACACCGCAGTATTCAGCGCATCGAGAATACGGCCCCGTTGGGCCGGCTCTTCAATCCAACATAACAGTTCGAAGTCGAGGCTAGAGGCACCAAACGAGCGAAAGCGCACCCGAGGCTCCGGGTCACTACAAGCAGCAGCTTCATTGGCGCCGATGGCCGCCAGCACCTCCCGCACCTGGTCGACATCAGAGCCATACGCCACTCCCACCTGAACACAGATACGACATTTTCGATGCACACCACCTGACTCATTAAGAATTTTGGTATTGCCCATAATCGCGTTCGGCACCGTGATTTCAATATCATCACGGGTGATCAACCGAGTACTACGAATGCCAATTTTGGTGATTTGTCCGCGTTCACCGCCATCAAGCACCACCAAATCGCCAATTTTATAAGGCGCATCGGCCATAATAAACAAACCAGAAAACAGATTGGCTAGGGTATCTTTAGCGGCAAAACCCACCGCAATACCAACAATACCCGCAGAGGCCAACCAAGCCGTCATATCGACGTTCCAGTTGATAAAGACATAATAAACCGTGATGGCAACAATAAAGATAAAGGCCATATTCTCAAACAGGGGTAGGGTTTTCGGCGTTAACACCGCCACCTTTTCGTCGCTATCGGCAGCGCTTCTGAGTAAGAATCGAGTGGCCCGTAAAATAAATCGTGACCAAACCAATATCGCCAACGTCATCAGCACCGATACCACCACTGAATGCACCTTCGGTGGTAGCGCCAGTAATATCGCAGAAATCGTTATGCCCGCCAAAATCATCGAATAGTACAAGGGTCCATGACGAGTCACCATCAAAGGATTGTCCTTATCAACTTTGGCCACCAGCCCCCTCACCCAGGACAAAAACACCCGATCCACCAGCACCGCGCCGAGCCAGGATAAACCCAACACAATCACCACTTGCACCAGCATATAATCGCTTAATAAGTCGAGATAAGATTCTATGTTTTTTTGCCAAGTTTGGAGCATTTTATTGCCTCTTCTTCAAATACTGATTGACCATCTCACCCACTTCATCAGGTTGTTCCAGCGGAAACAAATGGCCGCCATCAAATGGCATAATGGTAAAACCCGGATAATTTTTTTGCCACCATCTGGCATCCGATGCCCAGAACATGTCGCTTTTGCGGCCATAAATCAATATCCCGGTTAATTGCTTGCGATTGGCAGGCACCTTTGTCGCCACCGAACGAAAGATATCCGCTTCAATCAACCTTGAAAAAGCCAGCTCAAAACCCTGTTGCTGAGAGCCCACAGGCGTAAGCCCATGTTTAATATAGTCCTTAAAACACGCCGGGTGAAAGTTTTTAAACAAGGTTTTGCCGCTAAAATAATCACTCGCTTGTTGGTGATGATCGAACTGATTTTTTCGCACTAAGGTCCTTTTGACCGGACTAAGAGAATCCGCCAATCCCATCCGGCGAGCCAGCCACAAGGCAAAACGCTTACGTTTACTAAAAAAAACCGGGTCGAGCAAAATCAATTTACTGAATAATTCCGGTCGTTTGCTGGCGGCCAACAAAGTCACTACCCCACCTGCAGAATGGCCCATACCAACCACAGGGGCCGTAGCATTTTGCTCAATCGAAGCAATCAGCTCATCTGCTAGGCGCTCAAAACCGACCTCTACTGGATAATCAGCATGGCCCATTTTTTCAACGAAAGTGATTTCAGTATTGTCCAAGCGGTCAAACAGGTAGGAATAAGTCGAGGAAGGTAAACCATTGGCGTGGGAGAATTGTATTTTGTGCATGTTCAGATTCAAAAGTTTATCTTAATGGCTGAGAGGCGTTAACGTATCAGAAAGATACACCAGCTGCAAACCATTAAAAGTTTGAGGGTCTTGCAACCCCCAACCCTACTCCTTCGTCTTCTACACCAACTCCTCCCTCAATGCTTTGGTCGCCTCAACCATATTGGCCAGCGCCAGCTTTGACTCATCCCATTGACGGGTTTTCAAACCACAATCCGGGTTCACCCACAAACGGTTAATCGGGACATGATCTTTGGCTTTGTTGAGCAAATCCTTAATCCAATCAACAGTTGGAATGTTCGGTGAATGAATATCATACACCCCAGGCCCAATATCATTGGGGTAGTTAAACTGTTCAAAAGCATCCAGCAGCGCCATATTTGAGCGTGATGTCTCTATCGTCAACACATCGGCATCCAATGCACTGATGGTGGGCAATATCTCATTAAACTCTGAATAACACATATGAGTATGAATCTGAGTCGTCGCTGGGGCACTGGCTGCTGAGAGCCTAAAGGAGTAACTCGCCCAATCGAGATATTGCTGCCAGTTGCTGCGCTTTATCGGCAAACCTTCACGAATGGCGGGTTCATCGATTTGAATAATATCAATGCCTGCTTTGGTCAATGCACTCACTTCATCTTGTAACGCCAATGCCAGTTGCAACGTCACCTGCTCGCGAGTGGCATCATCACGAACAAATGACCAACATAAAATGGTCACAGGCCCGGTGAGCATTCCCTTCACTGGCTTGGTGGTCAGCGATTGTGCGTACTCACTCCAACGCACGGTCATATCCTCTGAGCGCGATATATCACCAAAAATAATCGGCGGTTTAACACAGCGTGAACCATAACTTTGCACCCAGCCATTGCCCGATATCACCACGCCTTCGAGCAACTCACCAAAGTACTCCACCATATCTGTACGTTCCGGCTCGCCATGTACCAATACATCGAGACCCAGCTCAACCTGAGCATTGATGGTGTCCTTAATTTGCACTTTGATCGCCGCCTCATAGGTTGGCGTATCAATATTTTTACGTCGCCACTGCTGACGTAAACGACGAATTTCGTTGGTTTGTGGAAATGAACCGATGGTCGTCGTTGGTAGTATCGGCAAATCAAGCTGCTGTTGCTGCAACACTTTACGCTGCTCAAAAACTTCACACCGTTTATCGGCATTATCAACAATACCCGCCACCCGCGCATGTACTGCTGAATTTTGCACTAAGTCAGAGGCCAAACGTTGTTTCACTGGCACTGAATATTCAATAATTGCCGCTGTCTCACCGCTAAGTAAGGCGGTTTTCAATAACTTCAGTTCTTGACACTTTTGTTTTGAGAACGCCAACCAACTGCGAATGGCCGGGTCTATTTTCTCTTCGCCATTTAAATCCACCGGGCTATGCAATAACGAACACGATGGTGCCAACCATAACTTTTCAGCCCGTTGCGCATAAATGGGCGCCAACGTTTGATAACACTGTTGCAAATCGCTGCGCCACACATTTCGACCGTTAACACAACCCAGCGACAACACCCAATCCGCGCTGATGCTCTGATGAATATGTTCAAGATTAACCGCTTCAGCAACAATATCCACATGCAATCCCTGCACTTTACACTGCTTGATAATATCGAGATTATGACTGATATCACCAAAATAAGTGGTCAGCAACAGATTAACCAAAGTACCATTGAGTTGCTGATAGGTGCTGACAAACGCTTGACGCCAATCGTCATCAATTTCCAGCGCCAACAGTGGCTCGTCAATTTGCAACCAGTTAATGCCCAAAGATTCTAAGCGCAACAAAATTTGCTGGTAAACGGCCAATAGACCCGGTAGTAAAGCCAATTTATTCCCTTGACCATTGGCCAGCCACAAGTAAGTCAGTGGCCCTAATAATACTGGTTTTACCTGGTGACCCAAGGCCAAAGCTTGCTCAATCTGCTCAAAAAAGCTTTCATGTGACAACTCGAAGGATTGATTTTCAGCTAATTCGGGCACAATATAATGATAATTGGTATTAAACCACTTGGTCATATCACTGGCGGCGACATCTTTGCCCGTCGGTGCTCGACCACGGGCAATTCGAAACTCTAAATCCAATTCGGTTGAGTCACTATCGACAAAACGTGGCGGCACAACCCCCAGCAATAACGTGGTATTTAACACATGGTCATATAGCGCGAAATCCCCGGCTGGCAACAAGTCGACGCCAGCTTCATGTTGTGTTTGCCAGTTGTGCTGACGCAACCCCGACGCCACGGTTTGCAACTCGGTTTGATCAATCTTTTTACGCCAGTATTTCTCTAAAGCGAACTTTAATTCTCTTTTCTTACCCATCCGTGG
>JBLGCB010000084.1:0-19798 GCA_047617105.1 Phenylobacterium sp.
TGCGGTGAGCTCAAAAGTGGATATTTATTTATTGTCCAAAGCGATGACGGTTTTTTATCAGCAGTGATGATAAGCTACTATTCATTAGAGGGCGTTGTAATGCCACTGTGATGGTGCGCATTGCGCACCCTCCAATCTGATGTCACGGCTGCATTCGCTGTTGTTGGCGTACAGTGTCAGTAAGATAAGAGGTAACGTAACTATTCAGCGCACTCATCTTTCGCACCATAACGGCGTTATTTTCGTACTCAAACAGTTACATATGACCTATATGCGCCTATTTTCCGTGCGAAAATGCCTTGTTCTGAAGCGAAATCTAAGCACGTTGAACAGTTACGATGTAACATCGAAAAACCTCGCCTTGTGCGAGGTTTTTTGTGTTTAGAGGGTTAATAATGTTGGTGTGTGAGAGCATACCGCCAGTATGCGGTTGGTTGATTCAATCGATGTGAGCTGATAAAGTAGTATAAAATCCTACTCATTTGAGAGCAAGCTTATGGCGATGGTAAAAAAGAGCATTACAGTGACAAATCAACAAGACTTGTGGATTAAATCACAAATGGCGAACGGAAATTATGGCACCGATAGCGAATTAATTCGAGAAGCAATACGTGAAAAACAAAACCGAACCAGCGAAATTGAGGCTATTCGTGTAGCACTTATCGAAGGAGAACAAAGCGGCATCAGTGAGCGTACGCCTGATGATATCATTAATGCTGTGATTGCAAGAAAACGTGCAATAACCCTTCACCCTATTAACGCAAAAACGGCTGCCACTTCAAATACGTCAAACAACGCCAAAACCACTCCAGTGGGCCAAAGCGAAACTTAGCCAACCATAACGGCGAATACCACAATTGCAGCGCCCACACGCCTGCCATCGGCAGCAGCAATTCAAAACGCTCGAGCTGACCATAATAACCCAGGCCATAACCGTAAAAGAACCAGGTGCACAAAATCGACTGAATAATATAATTGCTTAGCGCCATTTGCCCCACCGCGGCGAAACGTTTTTGCAGCCCCGGCAACCAAGCTTTTTTCACCGCTAACATCACCAAGCCAATATAACTTATCGCCAATATCAGGCTGCCGATATAATTAAACACCAACCCTGGACCCATCGAATAAACCATCCGCCACTCGTTGGCAAAGTTGCTGTATACGCCGAACACGATCAGCGGTAAAGCAATGGCCGCGCCGATAATCATCATCTTACGGTAAAACGCTGCGCTGCGTTGTGCTGACAATACCCCCCACTGGTATAAAGCCATGCCGATCATCATGGTACCGGTAATACTAAAGACTAACGCTGGTACCATCGATAGTTGTTCTGATGCCTGTGCGGTTCTGACCTGTTGAATCTGTGCAAAACTACCGGTGAGGTTGGCAACCTCTTGTTCTAGACTGGCCATGGCCGGTGACCAGATGTTGAGCATAGCCGTCAGTTCTTCACTGTTGAGAGTGTCGAAGTATTGGCCTTGGAGGCTGCCAAGCACGCCGATAAACAGGTTTAACACTATGCCAAAAAACAATAACAGATGGGGCCTGACATCGACAAAGAAGCATAACCATAAGGCACATAAGCCGTACAAAAATAAGATATCGCCAAACCAAATGAAATAAGCGTGTAACAGACCAAATATGAGCAACCCTATGGTTCGTCGGTAGTGCAATGCAAAACCGCTGTAAAAGGAATCGGTTAAGGTATGGCGACGGGCATTGTCAATAAACAGCACCACACCAGCACCAAATAATATTGACAATAGATTAACAAATTTGCTGTCGGCCAAAATATGGCTGAGCACCCAGGTAAGCTGATGAATACCACTGAAATCACCAAACGCGGTAGGGTTGAGGTAAGCGGCAAAAGGGATGCCAAAAGCTTGAATATTCATCACCAAAATGCCCATTAAAGCAAAGCCGCGTAACACATCTAGCGAGACTATGCGTTGTTGGCCGCGCTGATTGGGCTGATTGGAGAATTGGTGGCGGCCAGAGGGCTGGCTAAGTGGTTGATTCATCGGGTTGACTCTTCATTGTAGGCGAGGGCGCAGTATAACGTGCTTTTATGCGGTTTCAGAAACATTTATCGCAAAAAGGGTTGTAATAAGATGTAACAAATGTTACAAATAAGTTCGTTCATTAACAATGGTTAACAATTGAAGTGAATCAAGGAGGGCAACAATGAATCGTTTGAGGATAACAAATCATCCAAATCAGAAGGTGGTGAATTATGAGTACATTAAAAGCTTCGTTAAAAGTACTGGTGACAAGGGTGCTGTTGACATTATCGCTGGCCACTATGATTGTTATTTTATACACCCAGCATTGGTGTATTTGGTGTTAATACACCTTTAATCAATTAACCAATCAACCAAGGAGGGGCGAAGGGGTAAAGAAAGCGAATACTTGGAGCTTTATGTACCCCTGAGGTGGAGGCAGGAAGCCGACAGGATGGAGTACATGGATGTGGGCTTCGCATACCCCTGAGGTGGAGGCAGAAGGACATGAGTGTGGGCTTCGTATACCCCTGAAATGGAGGCATGACTACATGGATGTGGGCTTCGCATACCCCTGAGGTGGAGGCAGAAGGACATGAATGTGGGCCTCACATACCCCTAAAATGGAGGCGGGACTACACGGATGTGGGCTTGGTATTTTATTCAAGGCTTAAAAATCACCTTACCATCGCTCTTATGCTCGGCATAATGGGCCAGCGCTGCAAAAAATCATCAAAACCAAAACAGCCATAAATATCGGTTTGAAAAATCCCCTCAGCAAATAATTTCTGCACTTGACGGCTTAGCGCCAATATCTGCCAAGGTTTGGCCTGACGCATATAATTGGCCAGCCAAAATCCTTCAATCTTACAGTCACGAAACAACACGTCAGCGACGCCAAACTGGCCACCAATAGGGTCTTGTGATTCGGTGAGACGACCATAAACAATGGCGGTTGCACGCCGGGGCATACAGTGAAGGATAAGCGCGGTATCGTCTGCTGCGACGGCATCGAGTAATACCGTCGCGGCCATGCTGGTGGCGGCGCTGGTTAAATCTTGTTTAAAGGTAGGGCTGGTGGTTAACAAAACTTGTTCAGCCCCGAGTTGTTGCAATACCGCGACATTGGTTTCACTGCGCACGGTGGCGATCACTTTGATATTCAGACGTTTGGCGTAACGTATCACCCCTTTGCCCACCTGGCTGGCCGCAGCGTTGATGATAATCGCTTTGGCACCAAGTCACTGACATGGCTCATGCTGCGCTACGTAGGGAGAATACTTTTTTACTGGTGCTAACCGCGACCAGTACCATTCCACCGGCGACAACGCCAGCGAGTGCATTAAGAATGGTTGGTGTGACCACGGACAAGGCACTTCCAATGCCAGGAATGATAGAGACAACCCCTTGAGCGGTGTTAAGAAAATCATGAGAGTTGGGAATACCGTGAACCAAAATACCACCACCGACCATAAACATGGCAATCGTACCGATTACCGCTAGAGATTTCATCAACAGCGGGGCAAAGGACAACAGACCTCGACCAAAAGAGCGTTTACATTTGGCGGCTATGGTTTCACCTTCGGCTTTCATCAGGTGTAAACCCGCATCATCAAGTTTGACGATACCGGCGACCAAGCCATAAACGCCGACGGTCATCACAATGGCGATAATGCTGACCACCATCGCTTGATTGGCGAGGGTGGCAGTGGCAACGGTGCCCAGCGAGATAACAATGATTTCGGCGGAGAGAATAAAGTCGGTGCGAATAGCGCCTTTGATTTTTTCTTTTTCAAATTCGACCATGTCGACATCGGGTTGACCTAGGGCTTCGATCTCAAGTTGGTGTTGCTGGCGGTCTTCTTTAATGCTGTGTAGCAGTTTGTGGGCGACTTTTTCAAAGCCTTCAAAGCATAAATATAAACCGCCAAGCATTAATAGCGGGGTGATAAGCCAAGGGGCAACGGCGCTGATGAGGAGTGCCGCAGGCACGAGAATAAGTTTGTTTAGTGCTGAACCTTTGGCGACCGCCCAAACCACGGGTAATTCGCGCTCGGCGTGAACACCGCTGACTTGCTCGGCGTTTAGGGCTAAATCATCGCCTAATACCCCGGCAGTCTTTTTGGCGGCGACCTTGGTCATTAAAGCCACGTCATCCAAAACCAAGGCAATATCATCAATTAAGGCTAACAGGCTAGAACCGGCCATGATTAAGAACTCCACATTTTTATTTTATAAAAAGGCAACTCATTTGTAACTATTCAGCGTACTTAGATTTCGCTTCAGAACAAGGCATTTTCGCACGGAAAATAGGCGCATATAATCCTATGTAACTATTTGAGTACGAAAATAACGCCGTTATGATGTGAAAGATGAGTGCGCTGAACTCTGTATATACTGTCTCAAGGTATTAGTATTAGGGTATTGAGTCAAGCTATTAAGCCAATAGTTGCTTAAAAAGTTGACTCTGGTCTTAAGGGCAGATGAAATGCTGTTGATTTGGCTTTTTGCTGTTGGATTAACATTTTGCGTTTTAGGTAGAATTGACTATCCTTGTAACTCACCATACGGTTAAACCACTGATGTATAGATGATGCTGAGGATTAGGCATGAGCGATGAAATAAACGAACTAAAAATGCCCATCTCACCTGCCATTGCGCAGGCAATAGAGGATGGGCAACGACTGATCTCTTATATTGCCAAAGATGGTATGGCCACCTTGCCTCAGTCGGTGACGCAAAGCATGATCGATGCGAAATACCAATCATCAACCAATGAATGGACCGCCAAGCAAGAAGCCACGTTTTTGAGCAATTATGATCAATTGGCGAAAATCGTTTATCCGGTGACCGTTGAAAGCATCAATGCGATTATTCCGGACCAGACCGGCGGCTCATCTGCTAAAACCAAAGCCGACAAAGCCGTTGCCTCGTATCGCCATTATACGATGGCGGCCCTAGTGATACTGTTGTTGATGCAATTTTACTGGTTGGTCGGCAATAACCTGCGGGTCAATCTGAAATCAATTTTTGACCAAAGAGAAGCGATTCACGCAACGATAATGAAAGGTAAAACAGAAGGCCCCGAATTGGCCCAACTGGTTGAAAGTCGCGAGCTGGCCAACCAGCAACTCGATGCCAATTATCAGCTATTGAAGGTATGGAATAGCGTTACTTCCGTCGGTATTCAGTTTTCGGGAGATTTACCCGCCTATACCAAAGAAAGGCTGAGTTTTGTCCAGCTGAAGCAATCTACCAGTGGTGAGCTTGATGTTGCCGTGAGTTCGGAAAAACAGGAACCTAAGCAGGCCGACTTGGTGGTGGGATTGTATAAGGCCAGAATTATGTATTTCAAAAATATTTTGGCGGCAGATTTTTTTCTCGAAGCTTTTCAAAATTATATTTTACCGCTGTTATATGGTTTGCTGGGGGCGCTGATTTATGTGTTACGCAGCTTGCTCAAAGAGATCAAACTACTCACCTATACCTTTGACAGCGAAATTCGTTTTCGGCTGAGGATCA
Organism: Phenylobacterium sp.; assembly: GCA_047617105.1. Taxonomy (GTDB): domain Bacteria; phylum Pseudomonadota; class Gammaproteobacteria; order Enterobacterales; family Alteromonadaceae; genus JABSOG01. The sequence continues at coordinate 5,523 of JBLGCB010000084.1, forward strand.
CCCTTGGTGCGCTGGGTGGGATGGTGGTAGGCTGGTTTGCCAAGCAACCGCAAGGGGCTGAGGCGGTGGCCTCACTGTCACCCATGGCGTTGGCCTTTTTGGTCGGTTATAACGTCGACTTATTGTTTTCGATGATGGACAAGTTGATTGATAATATTCGCCAGGCGATCGAAAAACCCGATCAGCCAGCATCGGCACCTGCGGCTGCTCCAGCAGTTCAGTCTCAGCCTGCTGAGCAACAAAAGTAATCGCTTGGTTAAAAAAGCAAGCTGATGCTGCTATAGTCAATGTCAATGTTAATGTATAAATGAATGCTGTGGATGGTTTGAGATATTGATAATCCATCACAGCCTGTTGTTCGCCATATAATCTGCTTTGACCATAGTTAAGGATGAGCTTTGAAAAAAATTGATGCGCCTGTTGTGCGCACTAAAAATTACCGTCAAGGGGCTGTGTTAGCGCTGGTGATATCCGGCCTACTATCAAGTCATAGTTATGCCAATAGTTTTACCGTCAGTTACGGTCAACTTGAACAGCAAATATCGGTGGAAGATGAGACTGTGGCGTTTAAGCCAATGGGACCGTCGATGTCACTGTCAATGGATTTGACCGACAATTGGCAGTTTGATCTCGACTATCAGCATTTTGAAGATGATCTCAATCATCTGACTGAAGACTTGGATACCCGCCATGTTGATGTGGATTTGACCGCTTGGGGTGGTTCAGTCAATTACTTTATCGATAACTGGTCTTTTTCTGGCAGTTATAGCATGTCCGAAGAAGATACTTTTATTGTTGACCCTGAGCGTAGTACCAACTTTCGTGCTGAGGATGTTCACGCAACAACGCTGGGCGCTTCTGCTGCCTACGGTTGGGCCAGTGGTAACTGGTTTTATAATGTTTCTGCTGGCGTGCAATACAGCGACTGGGCGCTGGATAACGAGATATTAAACATTCCCCAGCCTCCGCCACCGCCAGGTGGTAATGGACCGCCGCCACCGCTTCCACCGCCGCCAATCATTTCGAAGGAACGAACCCGTGATAATTCCACCAGTTTAAGTAGCAGTGTTTCTTTGGCTCACTTTTGGTCTTTGAGCGATGACACAGGCGTATTGGTGGGCGGATTATTATCGTGGCATCATGTGTTATCCGGTGAATCTTCGCAGGTGACTCGTAATGGCACCAATCAACCCACCCCGACACCAAATGCCCCGAATACGCCCAATGGTGGTAATGGCAATCAACAAGGCAACAATGGTTTGACCTCGCTCTCAGGAGATGACAGCTATGGTCAGGTATCGTTGTATGTCTCGTATGATTTGAGTGAAGCATGGTCGATTGACCTTGATGTCGCTGCCGACTTGTCAAGCCAATATAGCGCCACTAGCTGGTCGATGAGCGTAGGTTATTATTTTTAAGCCGTTACAGTGATCCAGTTAGCATGGTAATTTCAATTAGTTGAACCAAATAGCAGTGCTTTTTGTTGTGAATGTTCTGATGTTGGCTATGCTTACTAAATAGGAGACAAATATTTATGAAAAAAGTTTTAGTGATCGACGATGATGTGGCCTTTAATAATATCTTAAAAGAACAATTGGAATGGGCAGAGTATGAAGTTGCCTGCGCTTTTGATGGTAGAGAAGGGTTAAAGGTATACGATACCTTTGCGCCAGATATTGTGATAACCGATATTATTATGCCGGATAAAGATGGTATTGAGGTGATTTTGGAGCTGATAACCAAAAAAGAGAAGCCGGGTAAAATTATTGTGATGTCTGGTGGCGGCAGAATTGCCGGTATCGAATACCTCAACTTGACCAAAAACCTCGGTGTCGAAAGTATCCTCGAAAAACCCTTCTCATTTAGCGATTTGCAAAAGGAACTGGAGGCCGACTAGCGCTTCAGTTGATGATATCTTTAGCGCTAATACGCTCTAAATCACTCTTTAATTTGGTAACCAGATAATAAAACAGCTGCCTTCATTTTCTACGCTGGTGACCGTTAACTTTCCATGATGGTTTTCAATAATACCTCGACTGATGGATAATCCCAAGCCAGTGCCTTCGCCGGAACGTTTGGTGGTAAAGAATGGGTCAAAGATATTGGCCACAGTCTCTTTGCTCATACCACAACCGGAGTCTTCTATTTTAATGCAGCTAAATTTCCCTTCGACGTAGGTGCTGACGTGCAACCTGCGGGTTTTGCTCTCGTGTAGTGCTTGGATGGCATTGCCGAGCAAATTATTGAAGACCTGTTCGATTTGGCCACCGTCACCCTGAAGGGGAGATATTCCATGGTCGAAACTCAGTTTAAAATCAATGCCCTGAATTTTAATTTTGTGATTAAACAAAATCATCGCATCATCAATCAGTTGTTTTAAATCAAAGGGTTTGAAGACTGAGTGAACATCTTGGTGGCTATAGGTCTTTAAATGGTTGATAAGTCCGGTGGCTTTTTGCACATCGGTCATGATCCGTTGCAGGTAATTTAATATCTGCTGCGGTTCATCGAATGTCTCGCGTTGTAATTTTGCTTGTGCCAGCTCGGCGGTTAAAAAAATCCGTGCCAATGGTTGATTTAGCTCATGGGCAAGACCTGCGGTGAGTTGGCCCATAGAGGCCAGTTTGGCGGTTTGAATCAATTGGTGCTGCTGTTGTTGAGCTGAGTCTGTTGAGTGCTCTGAAGGCTTAGCAGGCTTACCAGGCTCAGTACAGTACTGTAACTCCAATGCCTGAACCCTAGCTTTGAGCTGGCTGATTTGCTCAATCAGTTGTGCACTATTTGGGTGACTGGGTGCATCGCCATGTTGGGCCGTATTGTTAAGGTGGTGATCATTGTCTGTGGTCATTGCAGTGAAGTTTACCTTTGGTGAACCGTTACTTTAACTGTAGTGTTGCTGGCGATAACAGTAAACGTTTCGAAGCACTTTATTTTTGTATAACAGTCGCCCTATACTTTTATCTTGGTTTTGCGCTTATCTGTTTCGCTAAATCGGTTTAACAATTGTTGTAGCGCATCGAAACTGATGGGTTTGCTGAGAAAGGCATCAAAACCGGCTTGGCGAACTTTCTCCCGGGTTTTGCTCATCACATCAGCAGTGACGGCAATGTAGGCGGTGTTGGCGAGTTGGGTATTGTTTTTCATCTCGCTTAACGCGGCGTAACCATCCATACCCGGCAAGTTAAGGTCAAGCAATACTATTTGCGGCAAATATTCACAGGCCATCACAGTGCCCACTTCTGCATTGGTGGCGGTGATGAGTTTGGTTTGCTCCATACTGTCAAAATAACCTTTCATCAGCGCCGTATTAGACGCGTTATCTTCAATATACAGGACACAAAGCGAATTATTGCCGAAGGTCAAATATTGATTGATTAAAGCCTCGGGTTGATTGGCTGAGGATGGGGCGTCATCAGCGAGTAAGTCAATATAGGGCAAATCAATCCAAAAGCTCGAACCTGCGCCTAACTTACTTTTAACCCCAACTTGACCATTGAGGTTTTCGATATTTTTTTTGGTGATGGCCAATCCGATACCCGTGCCTTGCACGCTGCTGGTTTCTAAGCCAAGGCGGTTAAACGGGGTAAATAATTGGCTGATGGACTCAGCCGCAATACCGATGCCATTGTCGCAGACCGTAATTCGGGTGGTTTTATTGTCTTCATTGATATCGACGGTAATAAAGATAATACCGTCTTTTTTGTTGTATTTTATCGCGTTGCTTAAGTAGTTCAGTAGTGCCTGCTTAAGCAGGGTAAAGTCAGCTTCGACCACCGGGATTTTACGTTGGGTATAGAGTACCGGAATCTTTCCCCCATCGGGGGTTTGCAGACTTAAACCGTGTTCATGGGCCTGAGGGGTGATAAGGTGGACGGATTCGTCAATCACTTCTTTGATATTGATGGGGGCGACATTGGGGGTGCTTTGGCCTGACTCAATTTTCGCCAGTTCTAAAATACCATTGATTAGGGTTAACAAATGTTCACCCGCTTTATATATCGCGCCGATATTTTCGGTGATCCGCTCGGTAAACGGCACCTGTTTTTGCCGCAGCAATAACTGTGAAAAACCCAGTACGGCATTTAACGGCGTGCGTAATTCATGGCTCATGCTAGATAGAAATTCTGATTTTGCTCGACTGGCAGATTCGGCGTCGCGTTTGGCCTGACGTAAGTGCTCATTTTGGGCGATTTCTTCACTGGCGTCATAACAAAAGCTGAAACGGTATTTTTGTTTATTTTGTTGGTCGTTAAATTGGCTCATGGAGACATGGGCTGGGAATGAACTGCCATCGGTACGCTGAGACTCTGCCTCGCCTGACCAATGGTTGGCCCGACTTAGTGATTGTTCGATTTGCTGGCTAACACCCGATAATTTGAAGTCTTTGGAAAGAAAATCATCGAATTGATGGGCTGCAAACGTCTGGTTATGCAAAAAGAGTTGTTGATGAGCTGGGTTGGCATAAATTAATTGGCCATTGTCAGTGGATACCCGAATGGCCTGACTGGAAGATTCAATTAATTGCTTAAAGAGCATTAATTGGCTTTCTTTATCCTTGCGCTCGGTGACATCCTGCACCACCCCAACCATGGAAGTGGCGATGCCATCTAAATCGCGCACCACGTCGCCTTGCTGATGTAACCAGTGAATGCTCTGATCTGGCCAAATCACTCGGTGTTCAATATCATATTTTTCTGCTTGCTCAATACAGCGACTGATGGCTGAACTGACGTTTTCTCTGTCATCGGGGTGTACGGTGCTGACGTAATAACCAAAATCAGTGGTCAGGATTTCTTTTTTATCGCCAAACATCGGCGCAGTTAACGCAGACCAGTACACCTGCCCACTGGTGATGTCCCATTCCCAGTTTCCGATGTTAGAAAATAATTGACTCCGTTCTAGTCGTTCATTGGCGATGCTTAGTTTTTCGGCCTGACCGAGTTGATCGGAAATATCCTGAATCACGCCATAGAGGGTGGTTAGTTTGCCGCCAGCGACTTTGCTGATGCCCTTAAGCACAATATGGCGAATGTTAATATCCTCTGCTAGTTCGTCTGCTGAACAACCGTCAGGCGGATCTAAGGTGAGTTTAATGGATAATGCCAAGGGGATATGGTGGGCAAAACATTGTTGTACCGCATCAATCGCATTTTGTTGATCTTGTGGGTGGACCAAGGCGTAAATATCCTCCACCTCAAGCAGGTTATCCTCTGGTACGGGCATGGCCAAAATGGTGAAAATCCGATCAGAGCACCACAATTGGCGTTTGTCGGTATCATAACGCCAGTAACCGATATTGACCAAGGTTTCGGATAATGCCAAGGTTTGATTTTTTTCGGCAGTATGGGCGATAAGGTCAAGTTCATTGGAAATATCGCGGAACATATAGATATACAAATCGCCTTCGGCCTTAGGGATTTTCTGGTGAGAAATCAATACCGTGACATCTTGCTCACCTTGGTGATTCATTCTTGCCAGCACTTCATTCGCGCCCCAAGTTTCATCCATGCCGCGGAGCAAATTTTTGACATATTCGAGCTGTGGAATATCAACATTAAACAGCGAATTGAGGTCTTTTTGCAGCACATCTTTGAGGACGCTGCCGTGTAACAATAAAAATTGTTCATTGGCGTCGAGCACCTTAAGTTCTGTACTGACGTATAAAATACCATCGGGGCAATAATTAAACAGAGTTTCAAATTTATTGCGCTGATGTTCGACTAGACGGTAAATTTCAACTTCGGCGCTGATATCGCGAATAAAGGCTGTAAAGTAAGGCACTGAGCCGAGCTGTATTTCATTGATTGATATTTTGATGTGAATGGTACTGCCATCGTGTCTTTTGGCGTGTATCTGGCGGTCGGTGCCAAGGAATTTTCGGGTGCCGGTTTTATCGTAGTAGGCTAAGAACTGATCGTGATGGTCGGATTCTTCGGGCATCATTAATATCGAGATATTTTGTTCGAGCAATTGTGATTGCTCACTGTAGCCAAACAGCGTTAACAACGCGGTATTAACATGAATAATGCTGCCGTTTTTGTCGATGATCACAAAACCATCGGTCAACGAGCTGCCGATGGCTTTGAGTTGTGCTTTGATGACCAGGTTTTTGTTGCTCATTAGCACCGAAAGTTGGTGATACAGTGGTTTCGCAATGACTGTGCCAGCGATGCCAAGTAGCAAGAATAACAGCGGATGTTGTAGCAGTTCAGTATTCATAGGTTGAATCAGTTGTTTGCCCGTCTTGATGACTTTGAAAAATAATTTTAAGTTATGTTGTTCAATAAACGACCAATGTGATGCATATTATCGTCGATATCTATTGATGTTTTGAGAATGCCGTCAAATTGTTGTTGAGTACGGTCGAGGATGGCATTGATGGTATTTTGGTTGTTCAGATTGTCATGTTTGAGTGAATGTTGCAGTTCTGCAAATATTAGCTCGAGTTTGCTGGCCACTTGATCAACATTATTGCTGACAGTACTCATATTTCTAGCAACGTTGGCTTTTATGGCATCAATGGCTTTTTGTCGTTCAAATTGACGGTTTTGCTCACTTTGAATAAACACGATCCGGCTGTTGATGATATCGAGCATAATCGACAGGTGATCTTGAACTCGAGCAGACAAAGCGGTTTCATCGGGCATTTTTTTGACCAGTAATGAGCATTGTCGGCTATTAAACAGCCGATTATGGCCAAAAGGCACGATTCGTTTGGCTCGTGTGCCTAGGCCAAGTATTTCTGATTCGAGTTGACTGACTTGGTTTTTGGGATACTGAATGACGTCATTGTTGGCGCGAAATTCAATCGCGAATTTAAGCCCAAAGTTGGTGATTATATTGTGCGTCGCGGTATATAAATCATCGAGGGTAACCAGTGATAATGACTGGGTGATAAAGGCAATTAGTAAACCCTGTTCACTGGATTGTTGCTTTGAGGTTAAGGCGGCAGCAGCGGCTTCTTCTGCCTGATGTTCGAGATGATGTTGTTCAAAGATGCGTTTTTCGTAGACTTCGAGTTTGTAGACCAGTTCGTCTAGGTTGACCGGTTTACAGATATAGTCGTCACCCCCGGCTTCATAAGCTTTGAGTTTGTCGTCCAGAGAATGCAGTGATGAAATAAATACCACAATAATACGACGGGCTTGCTCCAGTTGGCGAATACTGCGGCAGATGTCATAACCACTGGTGTCGGCCAGCATGATATCAAGCAAAATAATATTCGGCTCGCAGTCGAGCACCAATTCATCAATCGGTTCTTCACCTGAGGATGAGACAACATCAAAATGTTCTTCTAATGCTTGTTGAATTAAACTCAGGTTTTGGTGATTGTCATCAATTGACAACACTCTTAATTTGCTGGTCAAAATACGCTTCCTGTATTGCTCGATCGTCCTGTCTGTGTTACCGCCTCTGTTACACTGTCCAATTGATTCGCGACGAGAATGGTTTTTATTAACAATAGCGCATTAGCCGAGTAATTGCTCTGTTAAACCGCGAATATTCAGCAAGACCTTGATTTAGGTTAGGTCCTCACCAATTTATTTCTTCCACTTGATATTGCAACCCATACTGGGCACCTGGTCGGAGTTGATCGGTTGGCCTTGGCTCAGCGCTGTTAATGCCTGATACAGGATGTCACCTGTAACGGGGATATCGTTGCCTGGTGTGCTGGTATCGAATTGACCCCGATAGACCAATTTCAGCTCGCCATCGAAGAGAAAGAAATCAGGCGTGCAGGCGGCCTCATAGGCTTTGGCGGTGGCTTGGCTTTGATCGAACAAATAGGGGAAGTGGTAACCTCGTTGCGCGGATTCTAGCACCATTTTAGCTGGACTATCGTCTGGATAGGCCTCGACATCATTGGCATTAATCGCCACCATGCCAATATCAAATTGCTCAATTTGGTCACCTAATTTGGCCAATGCACTGGCAAGGTGAATCACAAATGGGCAATGGTTACTCATAAAGATCACCAGTAAACCGTTACTTTTAACCAACTGGTCTCGATTAAACAGTGTACCCGCACCTGTTGGCAAAGCAAAGTCTGGCGCAGTGGTGCCTAATGGCAACATAGTTGAGGGGGTTAATGACATCTTAAAAATCCTAAATAAAAAATTAGACTGTAACTGTTCAGCGTGCTTAGATTTCGCTTCAGAACAAGGCCTGAATCTAACGGAAATAGCCGCACGGAAAATAGGCGCATATAGGTCATATGCAACTGTTTGAGTACGAAAATAACGCCGTTATGATGCGAAAGATGAGTGCGCTGCTTTGGTCATATCGGTGACGATTACATTCTCTACCGCGGTTTCGGCCAGCTTAAAGAAGGGTTGCAAATGGTCGATGGTGTTATGGGCTTCCCAATGCGCACGGGTTTGCCAAGTTTCAACGAAAATGAATTTAGTGGCATCTTTGTCATCAAAATATAACTCATAACTGACGCAACCGGCTTCAGCGCGGGTCGGCTCTAGAAGATTCAGTAAAGCTGCTTTGACGGTGTCGGCTTGATCGGCTTTGGCTTGAATTTGAACCAGTAAAGTGAGTGAGTTGCTCATGGTTTTTCCTCTGCTGCTGTTATTTAAATAATTCTGTCATTATTCGGTGTAATTGTTAATGGGATGGTTCGACATTTCGAAAACCCATCAAGCTTGGCCGAAGCCCATGGTTTTGATGGGTTGCACCCATCCTACTTCGTGAAACGGCTTAATACGCGTACTTGGGCAAACTGCCGGTGGCCAGCGGCGGAGCCGTGAAAACCGTAACCGCTTTGTTTGGCACCGACCCAAGGGGTGTCACCACTGGCAAAGCAGCCTTTGTTGACGCCAATCATACCAGCCGTGAGTTGTCTGGCAACCGCATAAGCGCGGTCTTCATCTTGACCGAACACCGCAGCGCCAAGGGCGTAATCACTGTTATTGGCGCGTTTGATGACTTCATCAATATCACTGAATCGACTGATGCAGGCGACTGGACCAAAGGTTTCGCTTTGCATAATGTCCATATCATCGTTGACATCCGCCAGTACGGTGGGAATAACATAACGCGGGGGATGTTCATCAGGACCACAAATTTGCCGGGCGCCCTGGGCCACTGCGCTGTTAATTTGGTCGAGCACATGTTGGCGCTGACGTTGGTGGATCATCGGCCCGGTGGTAATATCAGCGCTGAGTTGTGCCACTCGCTGCTCAAAGGCGGTCGCGATGGTCTCACTGACAAAAATTCGTTCAGTGGAGACACATATTTGCCCAGCATTTTCAAAACTGTTGCTGACCGCCAGTTTTGCCGCTTGTTCGATATCTGCGTCATCCAGTACGATCAGCGGGTCTTTACCACCGAGTTCGAGCATTACCCGTTTTAGCCCGTGACTGGCTTGGGCCATGATATGGGTCCCCGCAGCGCGTGAACCCGTAAAGGCAATAAGATTAACGTCAGCTTTGACCAGTGCCTTACCTTGAACACCGTCGCCATGGACAATTTGCAGCACATCTGGCGGTAAAAATTGATTGAGTGCATCGACATAGGCTTGAGCTATCAATGGGGTTTCTTCTGAGGGTTTTAAAATCACCGAATTACCGGCCATTAAAGCGGGGATCACCATGGTTTGCGGCATCGACATCGGAAAGTTCCACGGTGATATAGCAGCACAAACCCCTAAAGCGTCGTAATAAATGGCGGTTTCCATCGGTCCACTATCATCGATTTCAGGTTGTAGTGCCGCGCAGATACTATCGACTTTTTTGGCCATCGCTCGGCCACAGAAATTGACTTCACTGATGCCATTTTTAACGGGTTTGCCCATTTCATCGCTGAGTAACTGGCCTAAAGTGTTGGCGTTTTGCATCAACACTTGCCCGGCTTGTTTTAATAAGTCGCCACGTTGTTCGAGGCTGAATTGGCACCACTTTTTCCCTGCTGCGTGAGCGCGGATAACAACGCCAGGTAGCTCGGTAATGGGGGTGACAGCGACTTCGCCCACCAGTTCGCCATTGGCGGGGTTATAGGATTTTAACCGTTCAGTCATTATTGTTCCTCAAGGGGCTTACTTGCGCGTTATTAGAGCATGACATGGTACAAGACGTAAAGACAATCTGATACAAATTTGGGCTATACAGTCAGCTTTATGTAAGCTATTTTAACGGCAATGATTTTCCCTCCTGTGGAGCTCTACTATGAAACGATTTACCCTGACCCCGTTGGCCCTAGCGGTTACCTTATTATCCCCTGCGTTGATGGCCGCTACTACTGCCACCACCAGCAGCATTGTCGACTTGTTTGAACAAGAACGGCAAGACCTTGACCGCGCCACCCGGGTGTATTTTCCAACCCCCGCGTTGGCAGACAAAGCCGCCATCACTTTTCATAACCAGTTATTGGCCAGCCATAAAGATAAAGGTTATCTGATTATGGCGTTATCACCACAAGATAAGGTGAAGCTGAAATCTTTTGGTTTTACTTTTGCCTCGGCAAGCCAGTGGATTGCCCAGCGTGATAAACAAATCACCTTGTTGGCGCAAGCGGCCAAGAAAAATAGCCAATCAGCGATGACGGGTGCCGTTGACACCATCCCCAATTTCCCCTGTTACTCAACTGTTGAAAGCACCTATTTGCAGGCCGAAGGGTTGGCGAGTCAATACCCGCAGTTGACGCAATGGGTGGATATTGGCAATAGCTGGGTCAAAAATTCCAGTAATGACACGGCTGGTTATGACATTAATGTGTTAAAGATGACCAATAGCGAAACGGCTGGCGACAAACCGATTTTGTTTATTCATAGCGCGATGCACGCCAGAGAATACGCCACGGCAGAATTGACGTTACGCTTTGCTCGCCACTTGCTTGACAGTTATGACAATGATGCCGATATTAGTTGGATCCTCGATAATCATCAGGTTCATATTGTTTTTCATATGAACCCAGATGGCCGAAAAATGGCCGAGACGGGTTTATCATGGCGTAAAAACACCAATGAAAGCGCCTGTGGTTCGAACAGCAATGACCGTGGGATCGACTTAAATCGAAATTTCACCCATTTTTGGAATGCCGCCAATGGTTCTAGCGGTGAGAAGTGTGATGCGACTTATCGTGGGCCGGCTCCGGCCTCTGAACCAGAAACCCAAGCGATAGAGCAGTATATTCGCAGTATTTATGCCGATAAGCGTGGTCCCAATGACGAAGATGCGGCGCCTGCTGACACCACTGGCATTCATATCGACGTACACAGTTACAGTCAATTGGTATTGTGGCCTTGGGGGCATACCTCCACGCCAGCACCCAATGCCACTGCACTGGCGACGTTGGGCAGAAAAATGGCCTATTTCAATAGCTATCAGCCGATGCAGTCTGTTGGTTTGTATCCGACGGATGGTACCAGTGATGATGTCAGCTACGGCGAACTTGGTGTGGCGGCCTATACTTTTGAATTGGGTACTCGTTTCTTTCAGGACTGCAATACCTTCGAAAGCACTATTTATCCTACCAACCGCGATGCTTTGATCTATGCCGCCAAAGTGGTCAGGGCACCTTATCTCCTGCCTGCTGGGCCGGATGTGTCGAGCATCAGACTTAATGGTCAGACTGAACTCACGGTGCAATCTGGCGCCATGGTGAAGTTGAAAAGCACCGTCACCGACAAGCGATACAGCAATGCTGGTGGTACTGAGCCGAGCCAGACAATTGCTGCTGCTGAATATTACCTTGATACCATGCCTTGGGATGAAGGCGCGCAAGCGGTTCCTTTGTTAGCAGAAGATGGTACTTTAGACAGTGATTCAGAGGTGCTTTACCATTTGATTGATACACAGGATTGGGCTGAGGGTCGGCATACGCTGGCGCTTAGAGGTAAAGATGCAGACGGTAATTGGGGCGCGGTAACGGCGATGTATATCACCATTGACGAAAATGCCGCCGAACCGACCAATATGGCCCCGACGGCGACTTTTAGTCATCAATGTCTTGGCGTCAATTGTTTGTTTGACCCTGTGAGCAGTAATGATGTTGACGGTCAGATTACTGAGTATTTGTGGCAAGTTGATAATACCACTGCCTTAGGTGCGGGTCAGCCCGTGGCAAAATCACATACATTTTCAGCGCCGGGTGATTATCCGGTGACCCTGTCAGTGATTGATAATGCCGGCGGCACTGATAGTCACTCCGTTACTGTTAGTGTGCAAAACCAGTTACCAGCGGCCCATATCAACATTGCTTGCGAACAACTGGTGTGTACATTTGACGCGACCAACAGCGAAGATGGTGATGGTGAAATCGTCAGTTATCAATGGTCTATAGGGTCTGAGAATATTGGTGAAGGTCAAACTTTAAGCCATGAATTCAGCGCCGCGGGTAATTATGGTGTTAGCCTGACAGTCACTGATAATTGGGGTGGTACTGGTTCTCGCCAGAGCTTGGCGGTGGTGATGTCATCTACCACACCAACACCAACACCAACACCCGATCCGACGCCGACACCTGATCCAACACCAACGCCAGAACCAACCACACCACCGCCAGTGGTGAATACCAGCAGTAGTTCAGGTGGTAGCTTTGGTTTTATTGGTGGTTTGTTGCTGTTAGTGGGCGGTGTGAGAGCGGCGTCTCGCCGTGAAAGGCGACGTAGAGGGTAAAGCGTTATAGTCGGGGGCGTCGGCATTTCGAAGTGATCGATATGTCGGTGCCCCGCGGCTTAGGTGACACAAAAAAAGTTTGTTTTTTATCTACTGATTGATTAGTCTTTAGAGACTGATAAACATTAAGAGAAGGTTATTGATGAGTACCGCTAAAAAACTGTTAATAACAGAACAAGAGTACCTTGATGGTGAGATGATCAGCGACATAAAACATGAGTTTATCGACGGTCAAGTCTACGCCATGACTGGGACCAGCGATGATCACAATCGCATCTCGGTGAATGTGTTGAGTGAATTAAGGCAGCAACTAAAAGGCCAGCTATGCGAACCCTTTATCGCTGATATGATGCTCAAGACGGACGAAAATATCTTTTATCCCGATGTCATGGTGATTTGCCAACCAGATGAAGCAGATACCAAACTGGTGAAACATTCCCCCACAGTGATCGTAGAAGTGCTTTCCCCCTCGACCCGCAGGACTGATGTCACCATCAAAAAGAGCGCATATCTTAGCCTGCCATCATTGCAGGAATACGTGGTGATAGAGCAGGATAAATGTGAAATACAGGTTTTTCGTCGCAGCAACAATTGGGTATCAGCATATTACTTCTTAGGTGATGAGATCGTATTTGAATCTATTGGTGTCAGTTTGCCAGTGGAAGAGATTTATGATCGGGTGATAAATGAGGATATGACAGTTTTTTTAGCGCAATCAGAGGCAAATAGATAGAAGGGTGAAATTCTAATGATTGCCCTGACGCTAACCCGCCAACGACGCTAAATAACGCTTTTTATCTTCATTATCAATGCGATCATAAATGTCATTGACGTTGACAACGGCATCAATCAGTGGAAATTTGATGTCGTCACCTAAATAATAATATTGTGGGATAAAACCTTGAGCACGACTGAGCACCGAGATTTCGCAAAAATCTTGCTCGACCAAAATATAATATTCCAAAGAGGGGATTTGTAGGTATTTGGTTTGTTTGGTTGAATGGTCAAAGGCTCTGGTGGACTGAGATAATACTTCCACAATCAACCTTGGTGCATGTTTTATGCGGCTGGAATCTTCTTTATGCTCGTCACATATCACCATCACGTCTGGGTAATAAACATCACCCGCAGCGCTGACCATCATATCTGCCATAAAGGGTTTGCAGTGCTTGCGTTTTAATTGTGATCTGAGTTCTGCGGCAAAATTCAGGGTGATGGTATTGTGAGATTCACTGGCACCCGCCATGGCATAAACGTCACCTTCAATAAACTCATGTTTATTGTCAGCAGTTAATTCGCCTTGTAAATACTCTGACAGTGTTAGGGCCAACTTGGTTGGCAACTGTGACATAAAATATCCGATCTCAAACGCAATTGAACCCAAGTATAAGTGATTATAAAAAACAAGACAAATTCGTTTTCAGAGGATCATGACATCCATGCCCGACGTCGAAATTATTAAAATCTTCAGTTTTGGTGTTGTTGGTTTTGCCGATATCTCGTCTTTGTAAAGGCGTGCTGTTTTTTTGTGCGTTTAAATCAGATAGTGACGATAAGTTAGTGACGTTTTTCATCAGACGTGTCAGTATTTGGTCTGTCAATGTGCTCTGAAGGTTTAGCCATAAACCATCCTGCTCGACTATATCTTCGTCT
>JBLGCB010000085.1:0-19624 GCA_047617105.1 Phenylobacterium sp.
GGTACTGACACTTAAAAACAAGGTCACCAGCACCATGGCTAAGATAAAATCGCGGTTAAAGGCCAATACCAAGGTTGCTAGAATATAGGCCGTTTGACTGATTAAAATCAACCGCTGACGATTCACACCCTGATCGGATATCTTGCCGATATAAGTCGATACCAGCACTGAGACGATCACCAAAATGGCCAAAAACCCGCCCATTTGCGCGGCAGAAATTTGTAATTCTTCAATTAAATATAAGCTTAATAAAGGAAAGATAAACGCGCTGCTAAGACCGCAAAATAGGCAAGTAAGGATAAAAACGGCTGATTTATTCATAAATAAGAATCACTATAATACAACCAATGACAACGTTGTCATTGGTGGCTAAATACTACAGTAAACAAGGGGGAGAGTAAACGCCAGCCTTTGATTAATACCAGCTGACGTCCTGTATGATTTAAACCGCCATCAAAGTGATGTCATGGCCACATGCAAGCTCAACTTCTGCCCGGCTAAGCGCGTTTAATACCGCCTGTAATGATGCCCCGACGATATCGGTGCTGGTGCCTGCACCAGCAAAGCGTTGGTTGTTAATACTCAGTTGAACATAGGTGATGGCCTTGGCTTGTTCATTTTGGGCCATATCAACACCGGGCAGGGCGTGTTCAGCATAATCCAGCAGCAAGATATTGGCAGCGGTCTTTTCATTTAAGCCGCAGATAAACGCATCAAGCACCCCTTTGCCGTTGGCACTCAGGGTCATGTCTTGGTGCACGGTTTTAATCGTGGCATTAAGAAAATCGTGGTGATCGCTCCGGGTAAGGGTGTAACCCTCAACCTTCATCGGGTTGTTTGGCTTAAGGTAAGTTTGCTGAAAAATTTGCCAAATATCCTGACTGGGCACTTCTGCTTGGCTTTGCTCTGCCTGTTGTTGAATGTGAGGGCTGAAATCGATTTGCAACCAACGGGGCATTTTCAGCCCGAATTCTTGCTCTAATACATAAGCGACGCCACCTTTACCCGATTGACTGTTAATGCGAATGACTTGCTGATAACTGCGGCCAATATCTTGTGGGTCAATCGGCAAATAGGCCACTTGCCAATGGGCATCGGGGTCTTGTGCCCGTTGTTGCGTATCAATGGTCATACATTTATTGATGGCGTCTTGATGGCTACCAGAGAACGCGGCAAACACCAATTCGCCAGCATATGGGTGGCGAGGATGTACGGCCAATTGGGTGCACGCTTCAACCACCGCAATAATCCGGTCCATATTGGCCAAATCAAGCTGCGGGTTTATGCCTTGGCTATACAGGTTCATGGCCATGGTAATAATATCCATATTGCCGGTGCGTTCGCCATTGCCCAGCAATGTGCCTTCGATGCGATCAGCCCCCGCCATCACCCCTAGCTCTGCTGCGGCCACGCCACAACCTCGGTCGTTATGGGTATGTAAGCTGATAATGAGGTTATCGCGTTGGCCGATTTGTTCACCAAACCATTCAATTTGGTCAGCGTAAACGTTGGGGGTTGAGACTTCGACTGTGGCCGGTAAATTCAAGATCACCTTGTTGTTCGGTGTCGGTTGCCACACGTCCACCACCGCATCACATACTTCAACGGCGTAGTCTAGCTCGGTTGCGGTAAAGCTCTCCGGTGAATATTGAAATTGCCATTGAGTGTTGGTTTGCTCGCTCGCTTGCTGTTTCACCCATAACGCCCCTTGCACCGCGATGTCTTTGATCGCTTGGCGGCTTTTGCCAAATACTTGCTCACGCTGAATGGTCGAAGTGGAATTGTACAGGTGCATAATGACATTTTTGGCCCCTTTGACTGCGGCAAAAGAGCGCTTGATCAAAGCTTCTCGGGCTTGGGTTAATACCTGGATACTGACATCATCGGGGATCAAGTTTTGTTCAATTAACTGGCGGACAAAATCAAAATCTGGTTGCGACGCGGCGGGGAAACCCACTTCAATTTGTTTAAAACCGACATCAACCAACAGCTGAAACATTTTTAGTTTTTGCGCTGGATTCATCGGTTCGTTTAATGCCTGATTACCATCACGTAGGTCAACGCTGCACCACTGCGGGGCGTGACTGATCACTTGGCTTGGCCAGCGGCGGTCGGGTTTATTGATTGGCGCAAAAGCACGATATTTTTGGTGATTAAAACCTTGGTGACCAGACATAATACATTTCCTCATAAGCAAAATAGACAGGCTCTATTGATTGCCTGTTTTAATACAGATTACTATAGCCCCATTACTGGAGTGAGTGGTTGCAAAGTTTATGCTGATTGACTTTTATTGTGCATAAAGTCACTATGTATTTAAGGTTTGGTAGGGTAATTCACTCATTTATAACAAAAGGCTGGTGAGTATGGCAACTAAATTAGACAGAATAGACAAGCAGATACTGCACTTAATGCAAAACGATGGGCGTATCAGTAACCTCCAGTTAGCCCAAAGTGTCGGTTTGTCGCCGACCCCCTGTTCAAGGCGGGTGAAACGATTAGAAGAGTCGGGATTGATTGCCCAGCACATTACTCTGCTTAATCCTGAAATTTTGGGTTTGAATTTGACGGTATATATTGGCGTGACCATGGACAGGCATACTACCGAGCGTTTTGATAACTTTGTTAAGGCGGTGTGCGACTTGCCCGAGGTATTAGAATGCGCCATTGTCACCGGGCAGGCGGCGGATTTTTTGCTCAAAGTGATGGTGCGGGATATGCGTCATTACGAAACGTTTTTATTGGGCCATGTGACCACATTGCCGGATGTTGCGGGTGTGCACAGTAGTTTTGTGTTACGCCAAGTGTTGAGTAAAACCCAATTGCCGCTGGATTGAGGTTAGAGCCATATGATTAGGTCGAGGTTTTTGTCCCTAAAAAATAACTTGATAACTGGTAATAATACCTGTATTATCCCTGCCTTAAAAATGTCGTAGGACTGTAATTTGGTGTTGTCATAAGTTCGTTTTTTGCAAAAATATCAAGATATAACAAAGGGATAGAAAATGGCTTTGATATTTGATGAGTCTCGTGGTGTGGATTGTTACTTGTCGGCATTTCACCAGTTTGGACGGTTGGCAGGAGTCGTGAATACGGTGATTAGCCAACGTCATATTTCAAAATTACATGCCGTAATCGAATGGCAACAAGAAAGTTGGCAGATACGAGACTTATCCCGCCATGGTACTTGGGTAAATCAGCACAAGTTGGCTGAGAATACGAGACAGCCTTTATCTGTGGGCGACCGAATTTGTTTTGGTGGTTGTCAAGAAGCTACCTTTGTTATCAAAGAGCTAAGTGCACCAGCCCAGTTCACTTTTACTTTTGAACTCAGCGCCGATGAAGAAGCGACTTGGCTTGAGGTCAGTCATGGTGAAGTGCTGACGGATTTGGGGGTGCGCAGCCATCACTATTTAACGCTCAATTTGGCTCGATATAGAGCGCAAAATATGGCGGAAGGTCTGCCATTGGGTAGTCAGGGCTGGGTTGATGCACAAATGCTGGCTAAAGCATTGGGCATTGATTTACGCCATCTTAATATTCAAGTATACCGGGCCAGACACCAATTCTCGGCAAAGCTTAAAGGCGATGAACATTTACCAGAATTGATTGAGCGTCGGGCGGGTAAAGTTCGTTTTTCTCCTACCTATTTTAAGATTATTAAAGGCGGTGAACTTGAAACTGTGCAATTTGGTTGTAGTACTGTAAAACAGCTTTCAACTGTTTGATTTCATTATATGTCCCATTATTTGAAAGGTGTAATCGGCTGTAATATGTTTTTGGTGACAAATACTTTATCTTGATAGCTGTTTTCGTTGAGGTCGTTGTTGTTAGCGACACAGTGAAGACTTAATGGTTACAAAAAGGAAACTATTCAGCGCACTCATCTTTAGCACCATGACGGCGTTATTTTCGTACTCAAACAGTTACATATGATCTATATGCGCCTATTTTCCGTGCGACAATGCCTTGTTCTGAAGCGAAATCTAAGCACGCTGAACCGTTACCAAAAAAGTTACTAATTCAGTCAATGTGAAAATTTAATATTAGGAAAATAATGAAAACACTAACAAAAATTGCAACTTCTCTGGCGCTACTTTCAGGTATGTTTATCGGCGCAGTCAATGCAGCAGATATTGAGGCCGGAGTGGTTAAACAGGTGACAACTGGTGACAATGGTAAAGTTAACCGCAACATTGGTACTTTGGATTTAAGTCACCTTGCCATTACTGATGGTAACAAGCTGGCAAAAGAGTCAACCTTCGGTCCTGCAAGCGGCGTCAGCTATTATGAAGTCTATGCTGTAGGTTCTTCGAATGTTGGTTGGGAATATCCAAGTGCTGCGCAAACTTCAACGAGCTATAATCATGGTGGTTCTATTTTGAGAATGGCTGTGATTCAGTATGGCTACGGTAATCCGAATCAAGCAACCATGAATGGAAGTTCGAAGAGCATATCATCGTCGGAAGTATTGTGTGGCTCAATGTCATCACTGCATATTTGTGGTACCGGTGAAACTGTGACTGGTTTTTTATATTACTTTGATTTCAGTGGTCAGAGTAATGGTCAATTTGTCACATCATCTAACTCTATCGCCAGCCCTTTTGGTTACTGGAGTGATTCGATTTATATCCAATAACATTGGCTAAACCCGAGTTAATTACCGCCTGTATGCCTTAAGCATCAGGCGGTTTTCGGTTTTACAGATTGTCATAACGTTGTAGCAACCCCATCATATTTTGCAGCATGTCATTATGAGCTTGGTTACCACCATGTGCTTTAGAGGAATCGAGACGGGCTTGAAATTGTTGTAGATAATTTATCGGCTTGTTTTCATTGTAGTTACTACCAAGTTGCTTGTCGAAACGAAATTCAAAAGTCATGTCTAGATGTTCACCATCACTAATCAATCCATTGTCTTTGAGCTCACCAGCCATTGTTTTCATTTGCACAGGTGACATATTTCTGACATCATATTTACTGACAATATCCCGCTCAGTTTGCAGAAGCTGTTGAGCACTTTCACTAATTGTGGTTCTGGTGGAAGCGGTTGGTGCACCAGTCTTAGGTTCTGTCGAAATAGCGGCACTGGGGGACTGTTGTTGAATCGTTTGATACTGAGCTGCCGATGTATTGTTGATTAACATGGTTGCTATCCTTTTTCTTTCTCGTCTGTTTTTCTGCCAATACCGGGAGCAGAATTGATGTTTTATTTTATTACTGAGTAATAGAGCAGGGATTGTGCCAGATACCCATTTGGAAACGGCTCGGTACAAAAGTGACGAAATACACCGGGTTAAGAGGCGGTGGTCGTTGGTTTGGACGCACAAAGCGGCAAAGACTTGCCGCTGATTTGGTCAAGCCTTGCCACAAGAGTATTGATAAATTTATTGTTGGTTAGGAGTCGGTAACAATGAAATCAAAGATTGGTGTTATATTTTTAGTTTTGGCAGCGTTCATTGCGATGGGCACTGCTATTGCCCATATGTCTTGTATATTTTTGGGCCCCGAATGTTATGCCGCGCAAATGGCCCCACCACAAATTATAGAATCAGCAAAAAATGGCACTTATTTGGCACCGATTGGCACGGTACTGGTATCCGCTATTTTTATTGTTTTTGGTCTGTATGCTTTATCTGGCGCAGGCATTATTCGTCAGCTGCCGTTTTTAAAAGTTATGAGCTACACTATCGCGACGCTTTGTATTATTCGCGGTATCCTGCCGTTGCAGCTGTGGTTACGTCACCCTGATAAAGTCAATGATGTTGTTTTTTACACCGGTATCATATGGCTGGTGACTGGGTTGTTATTCCTATTTGGCCATCGTATGTGCGGTAGTCGGCGCACTCATTTTTCGTAGCATATCAGTGTTTATAAACCAAAGGAAAAGTCCAGCATTGACCCTATTATTGTTTATTTCAAATGCACCCTTGATGAACTTATTGATGTTAGAGAAAGCATTGATAAAAATGACTATTCTGATCGCTTTAATGAAATCAACTGGCTCATTACCGAGCAACTGAAGGTGGTGTTTATGATGAACTCAGAGCGACAATGGTCAAAACTCAATTAACAAGTGCAATGCAGGCCATTGAATTTTATAAAGTTCAACAGGGTCAATATCCTGATTCATTAGAAATATTGCAAGACGCTTTACCTGAAAACTCGTTGGTTTTCCTGCATGATTCAGCACAAGTTGAGTCAAAAGAATTGACGCTTTATTATTATAAGCTCATTGACGAAAGCTCATACCATATCCGCTCTTATGGCAGAGATGGCATCATTAATACCGAAGATGGTATTTTACCAGCAGCCATAGAAAATGTTGGTGTGTGGCGTTATCCATGAAGTTTAAAAGCTATCACAGTCAAAGAATCCGATTTAATTATGGCCTGCATAGTCAGAAACCCCTATAGAATTTTTGTCCTATTACTGTAAAAATCCCTGAAAATATGGTGGTTCATCACTTGCGTTATTTGAATGCGTTTAGTCAATAACGGCCATATATAATTAATGCTTTGTGCCAGCTGGCACAAAGCATTGTTGGAATAACATTAATAAGTGAGTTCGAGGGCTTTGATTTGTCATTTTCAGGTGCTTGCTTATCACTATAATTTTACGGCGTTAACTTTTAAAAAGGAGTATTAAATGAAAAATTGGCTTAAATTTATAATGATTCCAATTATTATTATTTGGGTTCTAGAATTGCTCGCCAGTTTTATTGTTGGTGGGATATTTGAGTCTACTTCAAATAGCTTTTTAGGATTAGTTTCATCTTTTATCATCTACTTCTTTGGTGGTGCAGCTATATATCAATTGTCACCTGTGTCAAACAAAATAGTTTTCTCTGTTGTTTTTGCCATTTTTTATATTGGGTTTGGTTTGTACCTTGGGATTATAACTGATGGAAACGTTACAAAGATCATGGGAGAAAGAGTAGTCCAAGAGTTTCTCGTATTCCCGGAGATAATCAAAACTGCAGGAATGTTTTTAGCAATTTTGGGTGCTCATAAAAATGAAACTGATGCAAATCAAGTAAAGGCATCTATTTAATCGTTTATAACAAAGCATTGCACTGGATAAACTGGTGGATGTGGCATAATCAAATTAAGGAAATAGCTTTATGGATAAGAAAGTACAAGGATCTTGGTTGATTCACCATACAAATAAATTGCAGAACATAACTAACCAAGGTAATTACCAGAATACTTTTGTTGCTGGGAAGGCGGGGGTTTTATTGTCAGCTATTTCAGAGACAAAGCAAAGTATGTTATCGCATGACAAGCTACAAATATTAGCCAATGCCTCTAACATTAATACCGCTTTTGAATTGCCAAAGCTTCTTGACGTTCTAGAAAAGCAAGAATTAATTGATGTAACAGACTCCGGAATTGGAGTTCTTGGTGTAACGACTTCCTCAGCATTGCAACATACTTCTAATATCTTTGAATCTCTGGAACCTCAAAATATAGAGGTTTCGGCTATCGAATTAGCTGAGATAGCATCGATAAAACCAGTTAGTAGCACAGAGATTTCTGAAAAGCTTGCGGACGAGCATAAGTTAGCCAGCAATGAAATAAAGCAACTGTTTTATGACTCGGAGAAGATTGGTTTTGTAGATGTAGAATCTGTTGGTAAAAATGAAAAGGTATTGTTCAATGGAAACCTTTTTAGGCGGGATTCTGCAGCCAAAACAAAAGCAGTTCTAGATACCTTAACCACTGCTGAGCAAATGTCTTTGGGCGAGTTAACTCAACGCCTTAAACAAAACGCTTGCGTTGCATATTCCGACGCACTACGAATATTGGGAGATCACCTTTTTAAAAAGGTAAATTCGATAGGTTTTTTTGATATGAATGTGGTAAGCAATAATCAAGAAGAAGTTGGTTTTCTAACGTTACCGTCGGCCTTCTCAAAGTACAGTAATTCTATGGTTGATGATGCTTTTGATTTAGCTAAAGCATTTGTTGCTTCTCTAACATACGGCATGACTAAAAGTGCCTATGCACGTGGTCAAATCAGCATGATTGATCGCCTATTAGGCGCTCTGATTGACGGTAAAGAAGTTGGGCCTGTCAGTGCAATTGGGCAGGATTACAAAATTCTCGAATTGAAAGGTGTGGTTGCTATAAGGCATGGTTCTAAAGGTGGTCGTAGTGGCCCACTAATGAGGTTATTAAAAAAAGAAGTCGGAGAGTTGGCTATGCAAGCTATCACACAAGGTGATGTGAGTGAGCAATCAATTCAATCGCTTCCTGGAGCTGCAATTACAAAATTTAGAGGGCCTGAAGCTAATAGAGAAATAATAAGACGGGAACAGATACAAAAAAGTCCATTTGAAACTAATGATATGATCAGCGCTTTAAGAACAGGAGGTGGGTACTAATGGTTAAAAAAATTTCCAAAGGTTTTGAAATGGAAGAACAGCTTAGAAATTACTTTTTGCAATCCGGCTATTTTGTTGTTCGAGGGGTGCCGTTTGTATACGAAGGGTTTGATGTTACTGATATTGATTTATGGCTGTATAGTCGAGAGTCATCATTAAGCCGTAATATCACAATTGTCGATGTGAAAAATAAGAAAACGCCTCAGGCAATTGAGAGAATATTTTGGGCAAAAGGGTTGGCTAAAGCTGTGAATGCTAACAATGTTATTGTAGCAACGACAGACAGAAGGAAAGAAGTTAAAAGTTTTGGTTCCGATTTGAATGTGTTGGTTTTAGATGGCGTTTTTCTTTCTAAATTATCTAAGTCTGAAAGATTCTTAGAGAACAGATTGTCTGATGAAGAATTCTTCGAAACAATAGGAAATTATAGTTTAGGTAAACTTGATGGTGACTGGAAAGGTCAAATGGTTAAATGTAAGAGTTTATTAGCCAAAGGGATTAGTTTTGATTCATGTAATCAATGGCTTGAGGTTTCAAGATTTTTCGCAGAGCAAATTCTTACCAAACCTAGCCAACATGATGTTGCGTTGAGGTGTTTTTATTACTCACTGTCTTTATTTTCGATTGGTATAGATTACATTCTTAAAGAATTATCTTTTTTAGATCACGAGGAAAGAGTT
This sequence comes from Phenylobacterium sp., assembly GCA_047617105.1. Classification (GTDB taxonomy): domain Bacteria; phylum Pseudomonadota; class Gammaproteobacteria; order Enterobacterales; family Alteromonadaceae; genus JABSOG01. Next base: position 9,067 of record JBLGCB010000085.1, read on the forward strand.
GGCAAACTTGTTGAGGGGTTTACATATGGCTCTAAAGGCTTGGAGGGCGTAACTAAAATGCTATCACTTTCTTTGTCTCTTGTAGAGCAGTTTGCCGCTGAGGGAAAGGCAATATCATCACAAGTTCGCTCCAAAGTTATGGCTGATTTCGAATCTTTATCAACCAATATTATTGGTGAATTTTTTGCTAGGAGTGAAGTCGGAAAAGCTATTTTTTCGGTAGCAAAGGAACTGGAGAACTTGGCTATGAATCGTTCTTTTAGAAGTCACTCTAAATCATCAATTGAATTACGTGGAATTATTGGCTGTTTGTTAGATTCTTGGGAAATTAGCCGAAAAGAGTTTAGTGAGGCCGCAAGTGCTTCTTAACAAGGCGCTTCATCTGGTGAAATCACTTGCTGCGTTCCCTTTTTATCGGTGAATCTGGTGTTATGGTTGCCAGATTTGCGTCAGTCTTCGGCTTTGAGTTGACAGACCTGTTACTTACGAACTCACCGTCAAAATAATTTAATTTTTGCGGATTTTAATTAAAACAATGGTTTTATTTTTTCAGTTCTTACTGCTTCGCCTAGCCAACGGGAATTTCAAAAAGGATAGTACATGAATTTGTTTATATGTTACTTAACCATTGACGATTCTACTCAATAGCGGGTACATTGATCAACCCACCTTACTGGTTTGATTTTTTCCCCCGGCAGTAAGATGTTTCTGTTCCAGCTCACGGGTGCGTTCGGCCACCTTGCGGTCGAGGTTGCGATTAATATCTAGCAGTTTAAGGTGGGTTTCTACCCGCGCCAGTAATTCATGTTTGGTCACTGGCTTGGTCAGAAAGTCGTTGCCGCCGACGGCAAAACTTTTCACCACATCCACTTCGTGGTTTTTGGCGGTTAAAAAGATCACCGGCAACTCGTTGACCGGGTATTTTTGGCGGATTTTTTCGCAGACTTCATAACCGTCGAGGGTCGACATCATAATGTCCAGCAAAATTAGGTCAAACGGCCCTTGTTCAAAGATCATTTTTAACGCCGTTTCGCCACCCGAGACTTCGGTGAGTTGGTAATTATGGCCAGACAGATGGTTGCGCAATACCAATCGATTAAGGTGGTCATTATCGACCAATAGTATACGAAAACCATTGCTGTCATCGGTGTTGATCTGGGTTTGTTCGGCTTGCTGCTGAAGTGAATGTAAGCGGCTTAATGCCTGATTGACGCCGCTGTCTGCCAATGGCAAATCTTTGCTCACTGGTAGGGTAAAACTAAAGGTCGACCCCTGACCAAGACAGGAATTTACATCAATTTCACCGCCGTGTAATTCAACCAGTTGTTTGCTCACGGCAAGCCCCAATCCGGTGCCGCCATAACGTCGGGTAGTGGTGTTCGCCTGAACCTGTTCAAATGAATTAAAAATTACCTCGAACTTCTCTGCGGCAATACCGATACCGCTGTCAGTGATACTGATTTTAAGCCAGTCGTCTTGCTCAATCGCAGAGACGACAACGCTGCCTTGTTTGGTAAATTTAATCCCGTTACCGATAAGATTGTACAGTACTTGTTGTAACCGCACTTCATCGGCAGCTACCGGGGGCAGATCGCTGGCAACACGGTTGATTAAAGCGAGATCTTTATCGCCAATCAGATGTTTTGATAATTCTAGAACAATATCGGTGACGTTGTGTAAGTCCACGGCTTGCGGCGTAATGGTCATTTGGTGACTTTCAAGCCGGGCATAATCGAGGATATCATTGACCAAATTAGCCAGCCGTCTGGCATTAGACACCACCATCGCCAAATGCTGGTTAGCCCGCACGGGTAATTGCCCGGCAATGCCGTCAATCAGTGCTTCAGCCATGCCAATAATACCATTGAGTGGGGTGCGTAATTCGTGGGAGGTATTGGCCAAAAATTCATCTTTGAGCTTATCAACTTCCGTCAATTGGTTGAGCAGCAGACGTTCATCGTGGCGCTTTGTCCGTTCTTTAAACAGATGAAATGCCCATGCCAGTAAGGCCAATGCAATAAGGGCATAAACCAAATAGGCCCACCAAGTTTGCCATGGTGGTGGCAATATGGTGATGTTCAATGATTTACCTTGGGCATTCCAGTAACCATGGCTGTTGCTGGCTTTAATTCGCAAGGTGTAATCGCCCGGGGCCAAATTGGTGTAGGTGGCCCAGCGTTTTTTACTGTCGGTGAATATCCAGCGCAAGTCCTGGCCTTCTAGTTTATAGGCATACTGGTTTTTGTTGGGGTTGGTAAAATGCAAAGCAGCAAATTCAAATGAAATGAGGTTTTGCCGATAACTCAAGGATAAGTGGCTCATTGCGTTGATGGCTTTGGCCAGCTTGAACGAAGATTTATTCTCAGGCGGTTGCGGATTCTGCTGATCTTTGGTGTTGGGCAGGTTTAGCGGCGGTTGCATTGACACCGATTGGTTGGCGAGCAATAAATCGGTCAATACCACCGGAGGCGCTTGGCTATTGTCCTCAATATTTTCAGGGTAAAAGCGGTTAAAGCCATTGATACCGCCAAAAAACAGTTCACCGTCGGCCCCTTTTAAATAGGCACCAAAATTAAATTCATTGCTTTGCAGCCCGTCTTTGAAATCATAATTGCGAAATGTTTTAGTGCCCGGATGAAAGCGCGAGAGGCCCAAATTGGTGCTGAGCCAAAAGTGTCCATGGTTATCTTCTACCATGCCATACACCACGTCATTGGGCAGGCCGTTGGCGGTGGCGTAACGACTGAAGTTTTTGCTTTGGGCATTAAATTTATTTAATCCGCCACTGGTGGTCAACCAAAGTTTTTTACTGGAGTCTTCAAAAACAGACAGCACGCTATTATGGCTGAGGCTATTGGGGTCTGATGGCTGATGCTGGTAATGGATAAAACGTTGTTTTTCACGGTCAAATTGGTTGAGGCCACCGCCCATGGTGCCAATCCACAAAATGCCTGCTGAATCTTCAAAAATGGAGGTGATCACATCATTGCTTAAACTATAAGGGTCTGCTTCATCTGCCCTGAAATGACGAAAATTTTGTTGTTGTTTATTATATTGGTTAAGGCCGCCGCCTCTGGTACCCACCCATAGAATACCCCGGCGGTCGGTATAAATGGCCATCACATCATTATGGCTCAGGCTTTTGGGGTCTGATGGTTGGTGTTTGAAGCGATCAAAATCTTCGGTGACCGGATTATAACGGTTCATACCGCCGCCTAAAGTGCCCACCCAAAGTGTGCCTTTGCGGTCTTGATGCAGCGCCCAAATACGACTATTGCTTAAACTGCGAGGGTTTGATGACTGATGTTTAAATTCTTTAAAGCCGTCATTATCATCACTCTTCAGTCGGTTTAAACCATTGTCAGTGGCAACCCATAGGGTGTTATTGGGCTCTTGAAGAAAACCAATCACCGAATTATGGCCTAAGCTACTCGGGTCTGATGGTTGGTGGTTGAAATGGCCAAAGTGGCGTCGTTGTTGGTCAACTTTGCTTAAACCAGCACCAAAAGTGCCCACCCACAATCCACCCTGATTATCTTCCTCAATTGACCAGATAATGTCGGAGCCGATGCTGTGAGGGTTACTGGCTTCATATCTGAAACTAACAAAACTCTGTTGACCATCATAGCGGTTCAGCCCGCCACCCTGAGTGCCAATCCAAAGGATGCCGTTGCTGTCTTCGAAAAGAGCTCTGACATTGTTAAAACTGAGGCTACGGGGGTCTGAATCCTGGTGCTTAAAGTGCTGAAACTGGGCGTTATGAGGGTTAAAACGATTGAGGCCATCACGGGTACCAATCCAAAGTTGACCTTTGCTGTCATGGTAAGTCACATTCACCGAATTATCGCTTAAGCTGTGTGGTTCTGCTGGGTTGTGTTGATGGTGGCTGAATTGCTGTGATTGAGGGTCATAGTGGCTCAGACCGCCATCGGTGCCAATCCACAGGCTGTCGTCTGGTGCGCGCGACAGTGATCGGATGTTGTCGTTGACCAGACTATTGCTGTCTTGCTCATTGTGGCGGTAATGACTGAATTGCCCAGTGGCTTGATCAAATCGGTTCAGGCCGCCGCCTGCGGTGCCTATCCACAGTGTGCCTTTTTTGTCCTCGGTGATTGACCAGACATTGTTATGACTTAAACTATGAGGGTCGTTGGCATCGTGCAAATAGTGGGTGAATTGTTCACTGGCGCTGTCAAAGCGATTGAGTCCGCCATTGGTGCCAATCCACAGCGTGCCTTTGGCGTCAATGTGCAGCGCACGGACGAAGTTATTCGAAATGGACCCAGGGTCTAGCGGATTGCGGCGAAAAATCTTAAAGCTGTAACCGTCATAGCGGTTGAGGCCATCAAACGTGGCAAACCATAAAAAACCCTTGTTGTCTTTGATCATGTCGATGACCACGCTTTGTGATAAACCATCATCAATGGTCAAGCGGTCAAAGCGGGTGACTGGACTGGTTGCCAGCGCAATCACGGGGAAAAGAAAAATCAACCAGATTGCTGTTTTTATCAGGGCCATAGCGTTCCGTGTACTGTTGTGGTGTATTGTTATGGGTTTAAGCATAGACTAAATTGACAATAGCAGCTAAGGCGATTGAATTATTTGCCTCGATTGCAAAAGTAGAATGTACCGTTCCACTGTCGTTTTGCTAAAGACCAGCTACAATTGATGATGTTGAATGTCATGTGATTAATAAAGTGGATGGTCTATGAAAGATAAATTGCGCATGCTGGAGATAGAACAACAGCATCTGAAAATTGTCAGTGACTTTGCCGTTGGCATGTTGTCGCTGAGTACCACCGAGAATATATTGTGGTATTTGGCCAGAGAAGTAGTGGCCAAAATGGGTTTTGATGACGTGGTCATTTATATGATGGATGAACAGGGGGAGCTGCGTCAAGCAGCCGCTTTTGGCAATAAAAACCCTACCGAAGAAAATATCACCAACCCTTTGCAAATCAGTGTTGGCAGCGGCGTGGTTGGTAATGCGGCTTTGTCAAAATTGCCACTACGAATCGACGATACCCGCGAGTATCCGGGTTATATTATCGATGATGAAATCAGATTATCTGAAATTGCCGTGCCGATGATAGCGGGTGGTCGGGTACTGGGGGTGATCGATTCCGAACACTGGGATACTGGCTTTTATACTGAGCAACATCAACGCACCCTGGTGGCGATTGCTTCTATTGCGGCGACAAAAATGGTCGAAACCGAGTCAGTGCTGAAACTGCAATTGAGCATCGAGCAGTTGGAATACAGCAGCAAAATTCAGGATACCCTGTTTGAAATCGCCGAACTGATTTTTCAGACCGAATGTATTACTGACTTCTACCAACGTTTGCATACCTGCCTCGGGCGATTGATTTATGCCAATAATTTTTATGTCGCATTGACCTCTGAGGGCGGCGAATTTATCAGTTTTCCGTATTTTGTTGATGAAGAGGATAAGTTTGAAGAAGATGAAATGATACCGCTGAAACTCAGAATTCCGGGCATCACCGAACACGTATTAATCACCGATAAACCGATGCTGGCTTATGAAAGTGATTTGAAAAAACTGGCCGATGATGGCGTGATTGACATCAGAGGGTCATATCCCAAAGCTTGGTTAGGCGTGCCCTTTGGTAGCAAGGAGTTAAAAGGGGTGGTGGTGGTGCAAAGTTATTGTGATACCACCATTTTTAATGAAAAAGACAAACAATTATTGGTGTTTGCCGCCAAACATATCCGTAACGCCATCGAGCGAATGAAAGCCAAGTCATCGCTGAAATTTCTTGCCTTGCATGATCCATTGACCCAACTGCCTAACAGACTGCTGTTTTCTGATCGCATCGAACACGCCATTGACAATGCCCGCTGTAAAGATCAGCCGGGCATGGCGGTTTTATTTCTCGACCTCGATCGTTTTAAATTGGTTAACGATACCTATGGCCATTTGATCGGTGATAAATTGCTGGTGGAGGTCTCTAACAAAATCGGTAGTTGTATCAGGGAATTTGATACCCTGAGCCGCTTTGGTGGCGATGAATTTGCCATCTTGCTGGAAAATGTTGCTAACCCGGCTGAAGTGACGCAAATCGGCAACAGAATCATCGACGCGGTACAACAACCGGTATTGCTTGACGAGTTTCATATCACCACTTCAACCAGCATCGGGGTGACTTTTTACCGCGGCGAAGGTGCCAGTGCTGATGAGTTGTTGCAACAGGCCGATGAAGCGATGTACCAGGCCAAATTACATGGCAGAAATCAGTTATGGCATTTTGACAGTGAAACAGAAGGTGGCAGTACGGGCACCTACAAAGTCGAGCGAGATTTTGTTGAGGCCGTCGAAAACCAAGATTTGTTTTTGCAGTTTCAGCCACTGATTAATATGGCATCGGGTAAAATCATCGGTGCTGAAGCGCTGATACGCTGGGACCACCATGACCAGGGCATTATCCAACCCAATGCTTTTATTCCCGAGCTTGAAAAAGCCGGTTATATTTACCAGCTGGATTTGTATGTGGTGGCCAAAGGGTTAGAATTTTTGTCTAATTGGCAAAACAGTTTGCCTAAGCACTTTCGCTTGAGTATTAATGTCTCTGGTGTGGGTTTTAACTCCTTGCCGCTGCTGGAGACGTTGAAAAAAGCGGCCGTCATCAGCCCAGAAATACTGCATCATTTATGTATCGAGATTGTCGAGCAAAGTATTGTCAATAGTGTTAGCCAAACCCAGGATCGGATGAAGCTGCTGGCCAGAATGGGGGTGCAGGTGGCACTGGACGATTTTGGCACTGGTTATTCGTCGTTGAGTTATTTACATAAGTTTAGCTTCGATTACATTAAAATTGACCGCAGTTTTATTCAAAACCAACAACATGACAAAGATAATGGCATTATTCTCGAAACCATGATTAATTTGGCCAAATCACTCAATATCCGCACCACCGCCGAAGGCATCGAAACCCATGACCAGTATATGCGAGTACAGCAAATGCAATGTTCTATTGGCCAGGGTTTTTATATGTCTAAGCCGATTGATGAGCAGGATTTGTTGAGTTTGATTCAGAATAAAACCCGCCCTTGGGCCCAATAAGGTCAATTTGGCTATTTCTGTAGTAAATAGGTGATTTAAAAATAAATTTATGCAACATACCTCAATCGAAAATCGCATTACTGAACAATTTTAAGCCAATAATTATCATCTACTGGAAAAAATAGCCCAGGGAGGCTTTGGCTTGGTTTATCGTGCCAAGCAACTGAATACTGGCCAAAGCGTGGCGATCAAGTTTTTGACCACCAGTGGTGAATTAGACAAACAACAACGTTACGTTGACCGGTTTAATCGCGAAACTGAACTTTGCAGTCGCTTGGCGCATCCGAACATCGTCAGGTTGTTGGATAAAGGGCAGTGTAATGGCTTTTTTTATGCGGTATTTGAATATATTGAAGGTAAAACACTGAAACAGACCCTGACTGACAATGGACCTTTACAGCCGACGATAGCAGCCAATTTAATGGCACAGGTATTGGATGGCCTCTCTCACGCGCATGAGCAAGGTGTTATTCATAGGGATATCAAACCAGCCAATATCATGTTGACCACTACGGGTGTTAACACCCATGTCAAAATCTTAGATTTTGGTATCGGTACTTTGGTTGAGGAAGCCCGGGAAGCCGATCACCAAACCTTAACCTTGGCCGAAGAAACCCTTTGCACGCCGTCATACAGTGCACCAGAGCAATTGCGCGGTGAGCCGCCGACCCAAAAAACCGACATTTATGCATGGGGTTTGGTCTTTTTGGAATGTCTTACTGCCAAACCCGTTATTTCGGGTCCTAGCATCGCGGCGATTTTTCATCAACAACTCAGCCCGTCGACTATACCACTGCCGCCCGGAGTTGCCGGGCACCCTGTGGCTTCGTTACTGCGACATGTTTTGAATAAAGTGCCTGAACAAAGAGCAGCAGACACCGTCAAACTTTTTCAACAGTTTACCCGGCATAATTTTTCAACCTTAGTTGGCATCATTAACCCCCAAACCAGACAAGTGGTTTCGGCCAGTGGATCAAACGCCCCACAAGCCGCTGCTGACACCACCCTGCTCACCAAAAGCATCCTTTGGGGTCCCGCCTTAACGGAACGAAAACAGCTCACCGCTTTATGTGTCAATCTGTATATTAAAGCGGTTGATATCAGCCAAGTTGACCACGAAGTGGCAGATACACTGCATCGCCACCAGATAACCCAATGTATTGATATTGCTACACGATATGGTGCCCACCACGTTGGCAGCTTAGCGGGCAGTTTGTTGTTTTACGTGGGTTATCCGTTAGTCAGCGATAATGATGCCCGCCTTGGTGCACGTGCCGCCCTTGAGATCATCAGTAAAGTCACTAAGCGTAACGCTTTGCTAAAAGTCACACAGGCGGTAGAATTTCAGCTGAAAATGGCGATCCACACCGATATAGTGACAGTATGTCCTAATGAAGTACCCGATGGGGGCATATTAACGGCAGTCGCTCAACTGGCGCAGATAGCTGACCATAATCAGATCCTGATCAGTCAAAACATTGCCAAAAAGCTCACCGCATCTTTGGAATTACAGCGCCAGCAGCCTTATTCAATGGGGCTATCACAACAACCCGGCATAGTGTATTCCATTGTCGGTGAGCGGCAGACAGAAGCCTTTGGCTTGTTTGGTGGCAGTAAATCGTTGCATGATCTTATTGGCCGTGAATCTGAGTTGCGGGTTTTAACCCAACTATTACAAAACGGTAATGCAACCGGTGGCCGATGTAAACATGTACAAGGGGAAGCCGGTATCGGTAAGTCTCGACTGATATTTGAATTGCTCAGTGAAGCGAAAAAGTTCGACCATATTACGGTCAATTTTTTGCCGGAATACCAAAACAATGCGCTCTACCCGATAGTCAGTATTATTAAGTCGATGCATTCACTTCAAGAGGCCACTGCTGAAAAATCGGTCGAATTACTCTATGACGTATTGCACCAGTCAGCAACAGTGAATGCCCAAGAAGCCATACCCATACTTTGTAGTTGGCTCGACTTGCCTTTGCCTAAAAACCTAGTGCTGACACAAACCGATCCTATCATCCAAAAACCGATATTGTTTGACGCACTGGTGACTTTACTTAAACACACCAGCACCGCCAATATTGATCGGCCGGTGCTTTTTCTGTTTGAGGATATCCATTGGGCCGATCCGGTTAGCATTGAATTGATCGCCAAACTGGCCACTGACAGCCATGAGCCAGAAAACAGCCATGAGCAGGAAAACAGCCATGAGCCAGAAAACAGCCATGAGCCAGAAAACAGCCTTGAGCAGGTAAATAGCCATGAGCCAGAAAACAGCCTTGAGCAGGTAAATAGCGATATTGTTATCAGCACTTCGAGGTTACCCTTACCTGATATGCCAGACACGGCAAGATTTGAATCAATCACTCTCGGTAGATTGGGCAAAGAACAAAATCGGGCGTTTGTCAGTAAGTTATTTGATAACCAGCGATTATCTTCACGCTTGCTTGATATTATTGTTACTCGCACCGACGGGATCCCACTGTTTATTGAAGAACTGACCGACACCATGAAACAACAGGGATTGTTGCAAAATGTCGACGGCGTAACCGATTTCGTTAACCCAGATGATATTGACTTGATCCCCGGCAGCTTGCGTGATTCTTTGCAACAAAAACTCGACAGCCTAGTCTACGCCAAAGAAACCGCACAGCTGGCATCGACCATCGGGCGTGAGTTTGAATATAACTTGTTGGTGGCCACCTCAGCGCAAAGTGAATCGAAGGTGCAAAGCGATCTAGAAGAGTTGGTTAAGGTTGGATTAGTTTATCGACGGCGCCAAACCAGCGGCGACAGTTATATCTTTAAACATGCCTTAGTCAGGGATACTGCTTACGAATCCATCACCAAAGATACCAGAATGGCCTTTCATCTGACCATAGCCAAGACCCTCAGGGCACAGCCAATATTGCATAACAGCGACAGGCAGGTTGACATTGCCAAACACTTCACCAGCGCACAGGAATTCAAAAAAGCCATCTCCCATCTTGCTATTAGGGCCTTAGATTGGAAAAACTTGCTGTTTTCTGATTTTTCCTTGGACAGCGATAACAGCCATGAGCCAAATGATGGCCATGAGCCAAATGACCTGTGATCGCTGAAGGCTTAATGTTGTTGTGCTGCCAATTTGGCCAGAGCTTCTGTTAGCTGCTGTTGTTGTTTTTGCCTGACACTGGTGCAATCCCCCAGTTGTTTTTTCAGACTTGACAGTTCATTTTTAATATCTTTTTTAAAATCACTGACATTTAAAGCTTGCTGCACGATCAGTAAAAAATCGGTGGATTCAAAGGGTTTGGTAATAAAGTGATAAATTTTGGCTTGATTGATGGCATTGAGAACAGCCCCTAAATCGCTGTAACCAGATACGATTATCCGTATCGCATCGGGGTGCGTTGCAATGGTTTTTTCCAACAGTTCTGTGCCAACCATGCCCGGCATTCGTTGATCAGATATGATCATGCTCAACTCCTGTTC
>JBLGCB010000086.1:0-19614 GCA_047617105.1 Phenylobacterium sp.
ACCGATCAGGTTGCCGTGGCGATGAATCAAATGGCTGGTACGGTAGAAGAAATCGCACAAAGCGCCGCAAATGCCGCTGATTTCGCCCTTGAAGCGAGTGATGAAGCCAAAACGGGCAGTCAGGTGATTCAACGTACCATCGCCTCAATTAATCAACTTGAAGATGTTATTACCAATACTTCAACCAGCCTAACCGAGCTTGCCCGAGAAGCGGATAACATCGGTAGTATTTTAGATGTGATTCGGGGGATTGCCGATCAGACCAATTTACTGGCGTTAAATGCTGCCATTGAAGCGGCCAGAGCCGGTGAGCAAGGCAGAGGGTTTGCGGTGGTTGCCGATGAAGTGCGTAACCTCGCCCAGCGCACCCAGGAATCTACTGAACAAATTCATAAGCTGATAGAACGCTTACAAAAAGGCACGCGTCATGCCGTGACGGCGATGGATCAGAGTCGTGTTTTTGTTGAGTCGAGTATGAGCGAAGCCGCTTCCTCCGGTGAAGCACTTGACAGGATATTGGTGACGGTCGCCAAAATCAATGACATGAATACCCAAATTGCCAGCGCATCAGAAGAACAAAACACCACCGCGGAGCAAATCAATCAGAATGTGGTGGCGGTCAACCAGATTTCGCACAAAAGTGCAGATAATGCCGAGACAGCGGTTGAGTCAACACAAGCGCTTTTCCAACTGGCTGAAACACTCGGCCGTACCGTTTAACACTTTAAGGTATAAAGAGAATAATACCAATATTTAGTCTATTGCCTTATTAAATTAACAACCAGTAATCGGCTAAAAAAGCGGTTACAATTTGGTAGGGTAGTTACTTTTCTTAGGATTTCAGGAAGCTTGGTTTTTGCATCATACGCACCAATGATTGTTGATATGATTTACCTCATATTACCGCTGTTTCATCTATAGACTCGTTTACTAGTCTATTCGTTTATTGCCAAGTCATTGGCCGATTTATTTCTTAAGCTCAATAGAACAACCCCCCCTTCCAATTAAAAACGCCCAACATCACTTTCAACCCAGATATTGCTGACAAAAATCTTATAAAAACCTTACAAAAACCTTATATTGATGGTTTTTATTATAATGGTTGTATTTTTTTGACATTTGTCAAGAAAATACGTATAACCATAACTAAATGTTTATATTCTGCTTAGTAAAATCAGAACCATCAGTAAAACAAGGAATAAGGATAATGATGTTTTCAAGTATGCCGATCCGTAAAAAGCTATTTTTTGGCAATAGTGTTTCAGTGCTCGTTTTAATCATGTTATGTACCATTCTCTTCAATGTAATCAATACCCTCAATTCAGCAGCCGATATGGTGGAACATACCTATGAGGTGATTGACGACGCCAAAGGTTTGATCACTGCTATGGTTGACCAAGAAACTGGCTTGCGTGGTTTTGTTGTCAGTGGCCAAGAAGATTATCTGGAGCCCTATATATCGGGTCAAAAAAAATTTACCCAGTTAATGCAAGCCGTTAAACAACTGACCAGTGATAACGCGACACAACTGCAACGCTTTAACGACGTCGCCACAGATGCTGCGAGCTGGTTATCTTATGCTGGTAATATGATTCATATGCGAAAAAATAGCAGTGAAGAAGAGGTTAAGCGCGAGTTTGGCAAAAAGCAGGGCAAACGCTATATGGACGGGCTCAGATTAAAAGTCACAACGATTGTCAGTGAGGAGCAAAAGCTGATGAAAATACGTAAGGATGCCACTGCTGATGCTTCTGCTTTGGCGATGGTGGTGATTTTTGGCGGTGGATTGCTGGCGATGTTGATTTCTGGTTTATCCGGGGTATTCATTTCAAACAGCATATCCAGACCGATACAAAGTGCGGTTGGTGTGGCCAAGAACCTCTCTGAAGGAAACTTAACCGTACAGATTGAGCAAGCCGCTATCACTAAAAATGAGGTCGGTATGCTGTTTGGTGCACTACAAACAACCGCCTCAAGTCTCAAAGATATCATTGGTAATATGAGCCAAGCCAGTACTGGCCTGAGTGAAACGTCAAAACACCTGAGTAAGGTCACAGCTAACGCCAGTGAGGGTGCCCGTGAACAATTACAAATGACCGATCAGGTGGCGGTGGCGATGAATCAGATGGCGGCGACCGTTGAAGAAATCGCACATAGTGCCGCAAGTGCCGCTGATTTTGCCTACGAAGCGAGTAATGAAGCCAAAACCGGCGGTCAGGTGATTCAACGTACCATCGCCTCAATTAATCAACTTGAAGAGGTGATCACCAATACTTCCAGCAGCTTAACAGAGCTTGCCCTAGAAGCAGATAACATCGGTGGTATTTTAGATGTGATTCGAGGGATTGCCGATCAGACCAATTTGCTGGCGCTAAATGCCGCCATTGAAGCGGCCAGAGCAGGTGAACAAGGCAGAGGGTTTGCGGTGGTGGCCGATGAAGTACGTAACCTTGCCGGACGCACCCAAGAATCGACATCGCAAATTCATAAATTGATAGAACGCTTACAAAAAGGCACTCGTCATGCCGTGACGGCGATGGATCAGAGTCGTGTTTTTGTTGAATCGAGTATGACCGAAGCCGCCAACTCCGGTGAAGCACTTGACCGAATCACCTTAACGGTCGGCAAAATCAACGATATGAATACCCAAATTGCCAGCGCATCAGAAGAGCAAAGCACCACGGCAGAGCAAATCAATCAGAATGTGAGGGTCGTTAATCAGATTTCGCAACAAGGTGCAGATAATGCCGAGACAGCGGTGAAATCAACCCAAGCGCTTACTCAACTGGCTAAAACGTTTGGTGATACGGTTGGACATTTTAAGGTATAAAATAATCGATGGTTAGTTTCTTCCGGCCATAACGCCGCCATCCACATCCCATACCGCCCCGGTCACCCAAGACGCACTGTCTGACAACAAAAAAGTGACCGTATTGGCGATATCATCCGCTGAACCGATTATGCCAACAATCAGTGCATATTTGGTGTGTTGATTTGTCATCATCGTTTTCTCTTTTTTGCTAAATGAATAATGGCTTATAAATTAACAGCAAGTAATCTTGCAAAAAAGCGGTTACAATTTGGTAGGGTAGGTACTTTTTGGTGCATCTTAATGAAAACAAACGAAAAGAAAATTTTGAGAAAATCTGCGCCGCAGCAAGCGGCCACCATGGTTGAGCGCATATTTGGCTGCAAATGGTCATTGACGGTATTTTCTTTATTGTCAAACGGTATTAATCGGCCGGGAGAAATGGTCCGCAGTGTCGAAGGTCTCAGCACCAAAGTGCTGAATGAGTGTTTGCGTAAAAATGTCGAGTTTGGCATTTTAGACAAGCAGTCTTACCCAGAAATTCCGCCAAGAGTTGAATATCATGTTACGGCGTTTGGTGATAAATTTTTGCGCGTGATTGAGCAAATTGAACAGCTTCAGCTGGATATTACTGATAATAATGATTGATTTTGAGTAACTATACAGCGTGGTTAGAGTTCCATTTACAAGGAACGAGAGTGACCCGACTTATCCTATCGAGCTACAGCAAATATAAATTAACATCTGCTTTTTTCGCAGCACGAATAAGTGCTTTATCCAATGTCGCCAGCGGAACACCCGTTCTAATGGCTAGTTCAAGATATGATGCATCATAACTGCTAAGGTTATAACTTCGAGCGAGGCCGAGCGTGCGATTAAAGGCGTGAAGTGGCGTTGAATCATCCACTCGTAGTGGCAAACTCTCTAATTGAATTAGAAAGTCTTCACTCTGGCCTGAGGTAAGTTCTTGACGCTTTTCAGCGCCCAGCAATACATTAGTCACTTCAAGATGCCACAAGTTAGGCACTAAGGCTTGTTGCTCAGATAATGATTTTAGAACCTCAACAGCATAGTTTTGATCATCAGTTTTGGTACTGGCCAGCAACCACCGCATAGTGACTGAGTTATCCAATACAAATTGCATTATGAACGCCCTTCAGATTTCAATTCATCCAGTATTTCATCTGAAATTGTCGGTTTAGTCATTTTCAACAAATTATCAATCGCCGTTTGGGTTTTATGCGCTTGACTGACGTTGGTTGGAATGATTTCTGCCACCGCATTGCCGCGATTGGTGACGGTAAAAGATTGCCCTTGTGCAACTTTTCTTAAGATTTCTGGAAGCTTGGTTTTTGCATCATATGCGCCAATGATTGTTGACATGATTTACCTCATATTGCCGTTGTTTCATCTATAGACTAGTTTACTAGTCTATTCGTTTGTTGCCAAGTCATTTACCTGATTTTTGTTGACAGTGATCAACGGGTCAAAGGATATCACTTTGGCGGATGATGATGCGATGAGTTACGATTGTACGGCTGAAAGCCTGTTTCTATCCAACGGTTGGCGGGGTGATGAATGGTGGTCGTTTGTTGCGTCTTCGACGCAATTCGCGGCGGGACGCCGCTCCCACAGCAGCCCCACACCCCACCACCAAGACAACAAAATAGAGCGATATCTTCGCTGAATCAATTTTGGCAATAGGGTTTAACAAATGATGATGACTTCTACTGACTGATAACAATCAAAGTCTTGAGTGAGTGATTAGTTGTAGCTAACAGTGACTGTGATGGTATCAGAGTATGTACCAGCAGCATCTAGACCAGTAGACTGTGGGGTGACTTTCAAAGCATGTCCCTGTGAGGTGCCGTTTCTATCGGTGCCAGCTTCGGTAGCAGAAGCTGTGTATTCACTGGCCAAATCAATGTCGCTGGCAAAGTTGCCAACATCTAGGGTATAAGCAATTTTCTTGCTGCCATCAACCAAAAAACCATTATTCGCAGAAGCATATTTGGTGGTCGCATTTGAACCCGTGTTACACCACACTTCTAAAGTACCGACATCTTGACTGGCGTTGGTTTCGTCGATGATTAGGGCTGAGGCACCGGCACTGGCTGTGCTGTTGACTTTGCACATCGGTTCAATGGTACCGCCAAGGATGAAAACAGCAGAATTGGTATCTGAAACACTAATAGCAGCAGTGGCTTGTAGTGTAGTAAAAAGTGAAGCGGCGATGAGTGTTTTGATTAATGTTTTCATGATTTATTCCTGCTCTCTCTGTTTCCCATCAGCTCTAATTGGCGATGGTAAGTTGAACCTTTTTAGTACTGCTGCTGCTATTTTTATAAGTAGCTGCTCCAGTAATCAAGGTATCGACAGCATTGGTCAAAATCTTTACACTTTATTTTCACTTATTTTATTTATTGATGAATATCAGTCACTTAACTTTCGCTCAAGCCATAAAAAACTCGCACACATCATTAACAACCACCAATACCAGTTCGGATTAATCGGTTTATACGTTAGGCTGCTGGTGTTCGATCGCGGGATTTGTGCCTGAGCTTGAATGAACTCAGTGGTCGCTTTTAGCCGTTGGTTTTGTTGCCAACTTTGCCATTGTTGTGGCGCAAAGGTAAAACGATGGACCACATCGACGGTATTGGCATTGCTATCTTGCAGCTCAAATCGTTGCCAGCCAGCTTTTTTCGGCCAATCATGAATACACTGACGATAAGGATTAAAGCGGTCAATAGCCAGTGGTAATGTCGACTCAACCCCTAATTCAGTGGTGAACACACTTAGGGTCTTAAGTGGGCTGATCACACAAGTCTGACGGCGATGATTAACCAAGTTCAAACGATCCTCAGACGGCGCAACAAATCGACTATCACTGCGAGTACGTGCCAATTGGCTAAACATCCATTGCCAATAATGGCTGTAAGTTTGCATATCGCCATTAAGTCGCCAGCGATAGCGGTCTTTAACAATCGATAGCGCCACTTTACCCAACCCCTGTGGCTGATACAAACTTAATACTTGTTTTGCCGCACGCACCAAAACAACGCCTTGGCTGGCATTAATGGTCACTGGTTGATATGCGAATACTAGTTCACTTTGTTTTTTCGCTCGCTTAGTCGGCCAGTTGGGCAGCACCGATGGCTGGCCTGTTAGTGCATCTGGCATCGGTATAAGGCTAAATGAAGATAGCAGCGCTGGCCGTTGTTCGGCTTTGCTCAATGCATTGTCGGCAATCACCAATAAGCCTAATCCTTGATTCACCGCCTGTTGTAACCATTGCTGTTGTAACGCCGATAAGTTAACCAACGCTCGGCCATCCATCACCAATAAATCAAAGTCAGATAGCAACGCTAATGACAATTCTTGGCTTGGCCCTTTGGGCAAGTTCACCGACAGACTCAAGGTTTTATCTTTGCTGATGGTGGTTAACAGCAACAATGCCGCGCCCTGCTCTGAGGCCCAGTTTTTTAGGTGTTTGCTTTCAAAACTGGGCGCAGACTGAATCACCAATAATTTGGCTGGTGGTGGGGTAACGATTTCTACAGGCACAGGTTCTGACTGTCCATCAACCAGTTGCACTGCATATTCAAAATGGCCCACCGCTTTGGGGATGGCACTAAGGTTAAATGATTCATTATTTCTGACCCGAGCAGTGCTGACCACGGTGCCCGCCGGGTCCAGCAACTGCACGGTTTTAATCAGGTTGTCGTTGACCGCTTGCTGATAACGCCCCGACACCGTGAGGCTATTGCCCGCCATCAGTTGCCTCGGCCAGCGTAAATCGACCAGCCCAGCATCAACAGGCCCAGTCTGGTGGTTTATCTTCACCCCGGCAAAAGCAGACCATTGCCCGGCATGAAGGCCGTAACCTTGCACCGTCAATTCAGTCAGATTCGGATGGGCCAAACGTATCATCGCAGGATCACTGATTTGTTCAACAGGACCGTCTGCAACCAGCGAATAACGGCCATCGAAATCTGCTTGTTCCACAGCCGCTGTGGCATCGGTGATCAACAATACCCTTTCCTGTGTCTCATGCTCAAAAGACAAATTGGTTAACCATGCCGCCAATACCAAACTTGCCACAACATTGAGGCAAGCCACGCCAATAAAACGCCATGATTTACCGACCAAGCGCTGTTTCGCTCGATATAAAGTCAGCAGTAATGAGACCAATAATAGCAATAAAACGACTTTGCTGCTGGTTTGACTAACATCAATCATTGAGCAGTCCCCCGCGCTTGTCGTTTGTTCAAATAGTCTTTGATCAGCGGGTCAGAATTGATAAAGTTTTGTTGCCCCGCCACCGGATGACTCAGCGGACTTTTAATCAATTGCCACAACTTATTGCTTAACTGAGTAAGACAATTGTCGCAGTTATCTAGCGTCAATGAGTTGGCGATAAACACTTTTTCAAGGGTGGCGGCGTGGCGAATTAAACCGCCACGGGTTTGTGCCAGTTCGGTAAAACGGCTTTTGAGTTGGCCTAATTGCTCACGCTGCGTCGTTGTTAATGGGGTTAATCGGGTTAATGGGCTTAATTTGCCTTGTGATGACAAGCCATTTATCAGCGTAAACGCGCGGTGAAACAAAGCGTTATCGTCATCTGGGTCAACCTGCGCCTGAGCCTGATCGTGCCTTGAATGAATATCTTCAAGCTCTCCGGTCAGTCGTTTGCTTTCTTTGACTGGCGGCGGCACAAATCCCAGCCGTTTAACATAAATTCGTTCGGCCTGTTTGGCCAGCTTAAGGTACTTATAGGCTTCACGCTCATAGGGCAATGCCAACTCTGGTGCTGACATCAATAAATGCAGCTCAGCATCCCACATAATTTCGACCGCTTTTTTCATCATCGCCTTGGGGTTTTGCTGACTCACCACACCAACATAAACCGCCTCATGGGCATGGCCAAATTCTGCGATAATCTGTGCCGCACCACTGCGATCACTAAAGGCACTATGCTCCCCCGGCTCGGCATTATGAGACTGATGCTCATCATGACCTGCTTCTTCGTCATCATGGCTTTCCTCATCATGATGCTCAGTACTATCCATAACCACACCTCCAACAACACCTCCAGCAACACCTCCAGCATCAAGTTGGTCGCCAGGGCCGTCACCAAATTCATCACCCAAATATTGACCATAACGCTGTTTTAAATCGCCCTGCGCCTGACCCAATTCAATCGATAACGCTTCAAATGCCGCTGTGCTCATATCGGCCCTATCGGCAATCAGTTGCTCGGTTTCAATGATGATTTGGCGCTGACTGCGAAAGTATTCTGGCACAAAATTAATCACCACACCCTCGGCGGTAATGCCTTGCTCTTCGTCATCAAGCCAGCGCACTATCACCGTGCCCGAACGCCCATGCTGAGAACCAGAAGCCTTGTTGTCGTTGGCCACCACGGTAAAATAAACCTCGTCACCGGGTTCCATGCCAAGCGCGATTAAATCCCATTCTTTGCTGTACAGTTCTCTGCCATCAGCTTGTTGTGCTTTGCTGTCAAAGGTAAATTCCGCATCTCTGAATTTAACCGCTTCACCTGAACCTTTGGCCACTGATGCCAGTATTTTTACTTGGGTGATGCCAAAGTCATCACTGACCATGGCTTTGGCACTAAAGCGCGGAGGTGCCGATTTGGCCAAAGCCACCAGCGACTGATCGGGTTCGACGATACGTACTTTCGGCGGTTTATCTCGATTAACCGACACCGAATACACCTCAGCCAGGGTTTTATCATGATCATAACCAATACGATAAAGTGCGGTTTTGTTGATCACCTTGCTGGCGCTAAACCACACTTCGCCCTGCTCATTGGCTTGGCGTTTCAGTCTAATAGGCGCTTCATCGCTGAGTAATAGTTGATAATCCCGCTTGCTGGTTGAAGGGGCTGAAAACTTGAGTTGCCATTGTACTGTCGAGCCTTCGGTAATCTCAATATCGCCCTCACTAAAGCTCGATGACGGCAAACGGGTATAGGCTGGCGGTTGGACCATAATGGTGGTTGATAATAATGTCGGCTCAGAAACCGTGTCTGTGATAGCGGCTTCGGTGCCAATGATTTCAATTGACAGGTCAATCTTGCCAGCGACAAAATGAATGATGGCGGCCGATAAAAATAACACTAAACTCAGCCGATAACGCAGTGGCGGCAGGCTTTTAGTGAGCTGTTTGTTTTGCGCTAAGGTATGCAAAACTTGTTGGATTTGTTGTTGTTGTAGCTTCTGTAAACCACTAACAGGTTTAAGCAATAGCTGGCAGCTCTCTTCGAGTTCAGCAAACTCACGATTAAGGTGTAATACCAGATTATTAAGGGTCAGTTTTTTGTGCTGTTGTCGCCACCACAATAGCGACAATAGCAGCGGCAATATCAGCGCCAATACCTGCACTATCGCCAAATAAGGGCTGGCAAAAACCCAACATAACGCACTGAGCGCCAGCAGTAACAAGGCGGTTTCAAACCAAAGTTTACGCCGAGCTATGCCTAATAATTGCTTTAGTTGTCTGGTGCTGTTATCCGCCATCCGCTGTGCCCCACTCTGCCAATGTCCTTTCAAGCACCCAACACACAATCAATAACAGTAGCAAAATGCTCTGTAACGGGATTGGATTGCCGCCATCATCACCTTTGGGGGCTTTGCTACCCTGCATTTGGCTGGCTGCCATTTTCGGCTCAATAAAACGGGTGGTGACAGGTTCTTGCTCGGTCATTCGATGTAATAATTGATTGGCAAAATCCGCCTGCAACACCCAGCTTGCCCAGTTTTCAGCCTGATGAATCACCCCATCACCGGATAACTGTCGAACCAAGTTATTGTCACTCACTTTAGCGCTCACCTTAAACAGCACCGCACCAAGATTCACTTGTTGCATAATGGCATCAGGCACTGCTTTGGCTGATAACCAAAAAATCCAGTTGGCTGTAGCAGCTGTTGGCGCACTGTCACTTAACCACTGTACGCTCAAACTAGGCAAACGATAAGCCTGTATACCCGCTAGTGCCGCCTGTAAATCAACGCGTTGCTGGGCATGGCTCGGGGCGCTATAAACCGCAATATTGGGCTGATAATCAACCACATGATTGGCTGAATCCGGCAGCGAATGCCATTGTATATCGCGGCTAAACTCCGGTTTGACTGACAGATCGAAACCCGCCAAGCTGTCACTGCTATACAGCAAAAACCGTTCATTGGCAGGACGGGTTTTATCAAGCTGACTAAGCAATGTCCAGTGCGAATACGGTTGTTCGGTAAAGCCATTTTGCGGGTTAAACTCAGCGAATCCCGGTGCCAATACTCTAATTTCATCACCCAAAGCTGTCAATGATTGCAGCTGAATATCAGTGGCCTGAGCCACCCACTGGGGCGTCAGTAAATGTAGGGTTTTATCGGTGTTTTCATTTGAGCCATGAAACAGGGTTTTGGCCAGCAACAAGGTGATAAGAATAATAATCAACAACCGTAATAGCAGCAATAACCAACGGGTAAGGCGTAATTCAGTGACGGCATTTTTTTTCGCCAACTGCATCAGTTTAATATTACCGACCCACACCAATGTGCCTTTACCCGGATTAAATAAATGAATCAGCAAGGGGATCGCCAGCGCCAATAAACCCAGCAGGGCTACAGTAGAAACCACAGAAAACATCTTAGCGCCAACTCCTTTGACGTTGTTTTAAATAACTAAACAGTGCCTGGTCCATCGGCTGGTCAATCGACAAGCTGGTGAGTTCAACCTGGATGGAAGCCAGCTGTTTTTTCAGTTGCTGTTGATGTTGATACAAGGCATTAAAATAATGATCTTTAACCGCTTTGCCCGATACCAGCACTTCTTCATGGCTCTCTAAATCTTTAAAACGAATAATGCCTTTATAAGGAAAGTTTAGCTCATCAGCACTTTGCAATTGCAACGCCACCACTTCGTTGGCACTGTTGCTGATTTTGACGAGAAAATCGCTGATCTCCTGCTTTGGTTGATAGAAATCGCTGATCAATACCACCATAGCAGGTTGTTGTAATCGGTTGAGTTGACGTTTAAGCACGTCGGGGGAAGGAAACACATTACCGGCTTTTATCCGCAGCAGTTGCGCCATAATCCGTTGCCAATGGCGCTCGCCATCGCCGGCCGGCAAAAATACTGGCTCATCGACCGATAAGCCCAATAAGCCGATATGATCACCTTGTTGTTGCGCCACATAAGCCAGCGTTGCCGCTAGGTGTCGGGCGTAATCGAGTTTATTCCAGCTGCCTGTCTTTGCAGGTGAATCTGATTGTTGCGACATCGAAGCACTGCCATCCACCAGCAACCACAAGGTTGTTTCGCTGCTGCGCTGTGCTTCACGAACAAAGTATCGATCAGAACGGGCAAACAGTTTCCAGTCGATAAGATTCAGTTCATCGCCGGGTTCGTAACTGCGATACTGGCTGAATTCGATACCAACCCCTTTTTGACTGCTGGTTTGCACCCCATGCAAAAAACCATCCGCCACGGTTTTGGCTATCAATGGCATATCCCTGACTCTGGCCAGGGTTTTGGGGTCGATCAGTTGTTCCATGTTGTTTTTACCTTAAGCCAGCGGGCTTTGCGGTAACTTAACCCCATCGAGCAAGCTGCTCACCACGTCATCGGTGCTGATATTGTCCGCCTCGGCTTGAAAGTTAAGCAATATACGATGACGTAATACCGCTGGGGCCACCGCTTTAATATCGTCAATGGTCATCGCATAACGACCATCCAGCAGCGCTTTGGCTTTGCTACACAATACCAGTGCCTGCCCGGCCCTTGGTCCTGCGCCCCAACGTACATAGGTTTTGATTTTACCAATATCTGCCGCTTCATCAGGACGGGTGGCTCGCACCAAATCGGTGATATAGGCCAGTAATGGTGGCGATACTTCAACCGAACGCACCAGTTGTTGCAACATCACAATATCTTCGCCGTTA
The DNA here is from genome assembly GCA_047617105.1 of Phenylobacterium sp. Lineage (GTDB taxonomy): Bacteria > Pseudomonadota > Gammaproteobacteria > Enterobacterales > Alteromonadaceae > JABSOG01. The sequence continues at coordinate 11,773 of JBLGCB010000086.1, forward strand.
AGGATGGTTTGCAGTTCAACCGGGTTATCGCCCGTGGTTCTGAGTAAAATTTCCATTTCATCTTCGCGGCTCGGGTAACCGACACGCACAAACATTAAAAATCGGTCTAATTGCGCTTCAGGCAAACGATAGGTGCCCGCTTGCTCTACCGGGTTTTGCGTCGCCAAGACAAAAAATGGTTGTGGCAAATCATAGGTCGTGCCGCCATAACTGACCCGTTTTTCTTGCATCGCTTCGAGCAATGCCGCTTGGGTTTTTGGTGGGGTACGGTTGATTTCATCGGCCAGCAGAATATTGGCGAACACCGGGCCTTGTTGAAACTTAAAAAAACGTTTGCCGCTGGCATGATCTTCTTCGAGAATTTCGGTGCCGACAATATCACTGGGCATCAGGTCCGGGGTAAACTGGACCCGACGAAAATCCAGATCAAGGGTTTGGGCCAGAGTACTGACCATCAGGGTTTTGGCTAAGCCAGGCACCCCTTCGAGTAGACAATGACCACCCGCCAACATGCTGATCAGCAACTCATCGATAACTTGGCGTTGACCGACGATCACTTTGCCGATTTCAGCTGACACCATCGCCAGCTTGGCCAGTTTTTGTTTAATTTGTGCTTCGGTTAGTGTTTGCATTGGTTTCTCTATACTCTATTTTGGCACCGATCAAACTGGGTAGCAAATGGCCTCGTTCATTGCGACTACCACAGAGTCACAGAGGACGCAGAGGCAACGCAGAGGAAGAAAAAAGCACTTCAGTGGTTCGACACTTCGATTTGTTACCCTAGATGACAGTATATGGTCAGAGTTCGCTTTTTTAAGCCATCATCGCATAAACCACGATATTGACAGCAAAACGGGTATTATCAACACTCAGCCAGCGTTTATTGCGAAAATCATAATCCCACTCGCAACCCAGGTCTTTATTGCTATATAACACCCCGATCCGGCCATTAATTTCTATCGCCTTAAGGTAATCATGCACCAAGTCATCACCCCAGCCATTAAGCTCCAACCCGGTACTGGGCGGTCCATCAAACTGAAAAAACGATGAATATATTGGGTGATCATTACTGATTTTGTTTAACGCGTCATCACCAAAGATATCGGCCATCTGACGCTCAAAAGTGCGGGCAAAAACGCCATCAATATCATGGTTGCAATCATCAACAAAAACAAAACCACCATTGCGCACATAGGCTTCGAAGTTGTCACGTTCTTGTTGATTAAACTGCACTAAACGATGACCCGCCAAGTAACAAAACGGCGCAGATAACATTGCAGGGTCTGCCAGTGGCACGATCCGCTCGGTTAGATCCACCCGAATAGTGGTGTATTCAATTAACGAATTAAGCAGGTTGGCGGGCATCCGTTCGTCCACTTCCCAATCACCAGACTCATAACTGAGGCGGGTAAAATAGAAGTCACAGTCTTGCGTACAAGACCCCGCGGCCAGTGCCAGCCGGGGCAAACAGCCCCCAGCCAACAAGCTGCCTAGCAGGCCGTGGATAAACGCCCTTCTGTTCATGTGCTAGACGGCATCAGACAAGCTACTAAAGGTAAAGTCGCGAATTTTCATTGGCGGGATCATACAGCCATTGGTTCGCATCGGTTTACCTAACGCTTCGATGTTATTCAGCATCACGATTGGGCTTTCATTAAAGCGGAAGTTTTTCACCGGATATTTGATTTTACCGTCCTCAATATAAAAAGTACCATCACGGGTCAAACCGGTATACATTTGCGATTGTGGATCTAACAAACGGATATACCACAACCGCGTGACCAAAATACCACGACGGGTGTTTTTGATCATGTCTGCCAAAGACTCATCACCACCTTCCATAATAATCTGGGTATCTGGACCAAACTGACTTGGGTTAAACGAGGTCGCGTTATACGCGGTATTGGTTTTCTTGGCCCAATAGGCGCTGTTAGGCATGTTGGTAATAACGCCGTTTTTAACCCAATCGATGCGCTTTACCGGATAACCATCATTGGCAAACGGTATTCTTGGCACGTCTGGGTGCTGTGGATCAGAATAAATACTCACCCGCTCATCAAACATTTTTTGGCCGAGTTTATTGATCGGCGACTTTTTATCCCCTTCTTTGGCCTTAAGGCTTAAGAAACTACGGCCTTCATCGGCGCTGCGCTGCCCCATAGCATTGGCCATATTGGTCAACAAGCCAACACTTGCCGCAGGTTCTAAGATCACGGTGTATTTACCCGGCTCCATCGCTTTGGCGGTGGCTGACGCAATCGATTTTTCAATCGCAATCGCCGAGATAGCTGCCGTATCCAGTTTACTGCTGTCGGCATAATCACGCGCGCCCCAACCCGAACCTTTGCCATCCTCGGTACGAATGGTTACTGAAAAATTGGTTTCAGTTGATAGGTTATAAGCAAATAAACCTTTGGAGTTCATCATCGCCAAACACTGTACCGTGTCTTCTAAATAACCTGAGCAAATCAGCTTATTTTTCTTCGACGGGGTAATGCTGGCATCGGCCGCTTTGGCTCTGTCAACAGGTTGCACATTGGCGGTAGATTTGACGTAATTGGTCGCCTTAAGGTATTTTTGTGGGCCATTAATTGGCATGTGTTCCGGGTTTTCTGGTGCCAATTTGGCCAGCTCTTCTGAACGACGAACCACTTTTTTCAATGATGCATCATCAAATTCATTGGCCGTGGCCACCCCGGTTTGTTTACCGAAGGAAGATTGAACTGCTAATACCACATCACTGGCTTCACCGGACGTTGTCACGGTATTACGAGCATAACGGATATTGCCCGCTTCGGTGCCATCAAGTTGCACCTCACATTCGTCCGCCTTAGAATAAGACAGCACTTTTTTTAATAATTCTTTGGCATGTTGTTCGGTTAAAATAGCCATGCTTCACCTCAATTTTGTTAAACTTTACGCTTGGTATTAATCACATTAATATTGTTAAAACGGGTTGTCGGGCAACCATGTGATACCGCACTGACCTGCATCGGCTGGCCTTTACCATCAAAGAATGAACCACCAACACGGTAGTCAGATTTACCAGCGAGTTCAGTACATTTATTCCAAAATTCTTTGGTGTCAGACTGATATGCGACGTCTTCAATCTGCTCGGTAATTTTGCCGTTTTTGATCTCATAAAACAGCTGACCACCAAACTGGAAGTTATAACGTTGCTGATCGATAGAAAACGAACCGCGACCGACAATATAAATACCATCTTCAACACCGCTAATCACATCATTGGCAGAGAGGTCTTTTTCATTCGGTCGTAAAGACACATTCGACATCCGCTGGAACTGCACATCACGCCAGCTTTGCGAATAACAGCAACCATGAGATTCATTCTGGTCAATCATATGCACCTGATCACGAATGGCCTGATAGTTGACCAAAATACCGTCCTTCACCAGATCCCATTCTTTGGTTTTAACCCCTTCATCATCGTAACCGACATTACCCAATGAATAAGGCTGAGTTTTATCACCAAACAAGTTAACAATAGGCGAACCATATTGGAATTTTTTACTACGCCATTTATCCAACGTGGCAAAACTGGTGCCTGCGAAGTTGGCTTCATAACCCAGTACTCGGTCAAGTTCTAATGGATGACCAACAGACTCATGAATGGTCAACATCAAATGCGCCGGATCTAACACCAAATCATATTTACCTGGTTTAACCGACTTGGCTTTGAGTTTGCTCTTAAGTTGCTTAGCAGCTTCGGTCGCATCTTCAACCATATCATAACTGTTGTTATAACCGATATTGGCACCTTGAACGCGGATCTTATCTTTTTCAAGACCATCCAAATATTCAAAGCCCATGCCGACCGGATCGCATAACGCGCTGCGCTGTTTAAAGCCCTCAGGCCCCACTGAAGTAGCGGTAAACGGAGACCATAAACGATGGACATCCTGATCGATGTACGACCCATCCGTTGAAGCAAAATACTTTTGCTCATTGACCAAAAACAACATCGACTGAATATAAGTCGCACCATTGGTCAGTGCTGCGTTGTTCACGTCTAACAGCAAATCAACTTTGTCTTTCACTGGGATTTCGAAAGCATTTTTCTTGATCGGGGTTTTCCAACTCACATCACCTACCCCTTTCACTGGGGCAAGACGCACAGGTTCAGTCTGGAATTTGGCATTGGCTTTGGCCACGGCCACCGCCTGCATGGCCGTTTTAGCAATGCTGTCGGGGGACATATCAGAGGTTGAGGCAAAACCCCAAGTACCGTTAGCGATTACACGAATGCCGATACCTGCCGATTCTGTATTGGTGATATTGTCTACCCGCTTTTCTCGGGTGACCACAAACTGGTTTAAATAGCGGCCAATACGCGCATCAGCATAACTGGCCCCGGCACTTCTGGCGGCGTTTAAGGCAATATTGGCCAGTTTCTTTTTGTAAGCCACATCCATGGGTTTATCCAGTAGTTCTGCCGCAGACACCATGTTGCCAGAGATGGGCACCATCATGGCCCCCATACCTGCGCCGGTGAGCTTAATAAAATTCCGCCGATCCATTTTGATTCCCCTCGATAATTTTAATGAATAATTGATAGCTTGGTCGCCAGTTTTTAGTGCAATGGCTTCCCACACTTTATCAAAGCCATTAATTTACTGACCAAAGCGTCAAAGGTCTATAGCTAAGGGAGATTAAGAAGTAACAAGGAGTGACAAATAGTGTCAAGGAGGGGACAAAATGGCGGATTTATTGGTTTTCAGCACCAGTAGCAACGTTTAGCTCGAGCTCCAGCCAAAACGAGCTACCTGTCCCCACGGTACTCTGAACCCCGATGCTACCGCCCATGCGATCCATCAAATGTTTGCTGATGGTCAGGCCAATACCGGTGCCTTCAATTTGGCCCACTTCGTTAAGGCGTTCAAAAGGGATAAACAATTTGTCGATTTGCGCTTGGGTTAAACCAGCACCAGTGTCGGTGACATAAATCCTTAAGCGCGCTTCAATAACTTCAGCGGTAATGGTCACAGTGCCATTATCGTGATTATATTTAATCGCATTGGAGAGCAAATTCAGCAATACCTGTTTCAACCGAACATGATCAGCATCCACCACAAAACCCTTATTGCCAATCTCATCAATCATCTTCAACTGATGTTTTTGCGCTTGACGAGTGACCATCGGAATACATTGCGTCATTAACTCGTCGAGTTCGACAGCTTCAATGGTTAACTTCAGCTTACCGGCTTCGATTTTCGCCATATCGAGTAGTTCATTAATTAAATTCAACAGATAATAACCTGCCGATAAAATCTCTCTCACATTGCCTTGCTGGGTTTCATTGAGTGTCTTGCCCGTCATTTCCAGCAGCTGGCCAAAACCCAAAATAGCATTCAGTGGGGTACGCAACTCATGACTCATACGTGACAGAAATTCTGACTTGGCAAGGTTAGCCCGTTCAGCTTCTTGTTTCGCCGCCAGCAATATCGCTTCTGCTTTTTTACGTTCACTGATATCCCTAACAATGGCCTGTAACACTTGACGCCCTTGCAGTACCATTGGCTTTAATGACACCTCAGCATCAAAACATTCACCATTAACGTGTAAATGGGTCCATTCAAAGTGATTCTTGCCCTCATTCAATGCGATATTGATGGCCTGCTCAGCGGCTTGGCGAGAATGAGAACCATCGGACTGATAGGGCGGTGATACATCACCAGGATGGAGCTTTAAAAACTGTGATTTTTGGGTATAACCAAACAGCTTCAGCGTGGCCTCATTGCAATCAACAAAAGTCTCTTTGGCCATATCCAGCGTCATGATGGCTTCATCAGATAATTCAAACAAAGTACGATAACTGGCTTCACTCTCTTCAAGCTTTTTTTGTGCTTCGAGTTGTTTAGTGACATCCTGTACTATTGATGCCACACCAATGATTTCATCGGCATTATTAATAAGCGGGGTATTGTACCACTGACAAATGACCATACTGCCGGATTTGGTCATGTTTTCATTGACACTTTGCACGCCACTGCGGCTGTCTAACACTTTATCCCAAGTTTTCGTCACTGTGGGTTTGATATTTTCTGGAATAATCAGTTCACTGACATTACGGCCCAACACCTCGACCTTTTTAAAACCAAAAATAGCCTCAGCCGCCAGATTCCACTCAGTCACACAGCTATTATTATCACACTCAATCACACCCAATGGGGTGTTTTGCAGATGCAACGCCATTCTTTGTTGTGGATCTTGTTCAGTCAACAAACTTGGCTGCCCGGGTTTACGACTCAATGAATTTTTCCCCTCAAATAATTCAGTATACACCAATTTAACAAAGTGCTGACTTTTCTGTGTATTTAATTCCTTATTCAAAAACAACAGCTAAGCAGCGCTCGCACCACACAAAAATGGTAAACACACACCGCTCCTGCCAGCAAAAAACCCAAAACCCGCTATACTAAAAACATCCGCCCGGCCAATACCAATAACCTCACCGAGGAACAGCAATAGGAAATCTGACAAAACAATGATAGAGATGACAGACCTTGAGATTATTCATACCATTGAAAAGACACTGGACGTTAGCCTTAAACAGTTACATATGATTGGCGGCTTTGAAAAAGGTTATACCATCAATGACCAGGAGCAAGTCGATGGCGTCGGTTTGTATCGCTGTAATATCAGCGAGCTCAATCAAGTGCTGCCTTTGTTGCAACAATTGCCCGCTTTAGAACACCTTAATTTAAGCGCTAACCAAATCAGTGATATCAGCGCACTGTCCACTTTACCGCGTTTATTTGAACTGTATTTAAACCATAACAACATCACTGATGCCGATAGTTTAGCGTCACTTCCTCAATTAAAAATGTTGTATCTTGCTGACAATCAAATTCGTGACATCCATTGCCTCAGTGAACTGACTCAATTAAAGACCTTGCAGCTTTCTCATAATAAAATCGATGATATCAGCGCATTAGAGCATTTGGACAAACTGAAAATGGCCGATTTGTCTGGCAATCGGATTGAAATACTGCCGTCTTGGATCACCAAATTCAACGCCGCGATTTATCGTAAACATGTTTGCGAAAAGGGCAACATCAGTCTATTCGAGAATCCAATCAAACAACCGCCAGTCGAGATTATCGAAGAAGGCAATGAGGCAATGATCAATTATTTTGCCCAACTGTCGAGCCAAGGCACAGCACTGATTCATGAGGCAAAACTGATGCTGGTCGGCGAACCTGGCTCGGGCAAAACCACACTGATGAATAAGTTGTTTGATCACAATTACCCCGTGCCCAATGTCAATCAAGCATCAACCGTCGGCATTGAAGTGCGACAAAACTGGGTATTTCATAACGCTGACAGAGAAAAGTTTAAAGCCCATATCTGGGATTTTGGTGGCCAGCAAATTCAGTATATGTTGCATCAGTTTTTTCTCACCTCTGACTGCGTGTATGTGTTGATGGCCGAAAAGCGCCGTGAACTCACTAACTTCGATTACTGGCTCAATGTGATTCATCTGCTCGGCAAAAACGCCCCGGTGGTGATATTGTTTAATGAAATCAATTTTGAATCGGTCAATTCCTTTGTTTACGATGAGAAAAAATACAAAAACTTATTTGACGGCCTCGACCTGCAAAAACTCGATGTTAATTTTGCCAATCTTGATGATGGCCGTTTTCAGGTGTTGCTCAATACCATCAAAGGCAAACTCAGCAATCTCGACCATATGGGCAAAGAAGTGCCTTCTCGCTGGGTCGATATACGTCAAGCACTAGAAGAACTCGAAAGCAGAAAACATATTCGCATCAGTGAGTATTTTGATATTTGCAGCCAACACGGCATCGACAAGCTGCCCGA
>JBLGCB010000087.1:0-19553 GCA_047617105.1 Phenylobacterium sp.
ACCGATGGTAAAATGCTCAATTTTGGTATCGGCAAGCGTTTTGAGTTAAACGAGAAACTATATTTCACCGCTGAAGGGTTAGTGACTCAGTCATTAAAAAGCCATGGTAGTAATGATTATATGGTCAATGTGGGTTTAACCTATCTATTTGGTAAAAGAACCAAACAGCATGTGGCTACTCCACCACCCGTCGCGCCAGTTAAACCTGAAAAGACGGTTAGATTAGATAGCGATAAAGACGGCATTTACGATGATATGGACAACTGTCCTAATACGCCGATGATTGATGCGGTAGATAGCTCTGGTTGTAGTCGTTATGCCGAGGAAGATGAGTCGATTCGGTTGTCGATTAATTTTGCCAGCAATGATGATAAGGTCGCACAACATTATTATGGTGAAATCCAGCGAGTCGCTGATTTCATGGCCAGATACCCTGACAGTACGGTGGTGATTGAAGGTCATACTTCGGTTAAAGGTGGCGACGCTTATAATCAACAGTTATCTGAACGCCGGGCCAAAAAGGTGGCTGGTATTTTGATGAGTCGTTATAGCATTGCAGGACACCGAGTCAGTCATATGGGGTATGGCGAAACCCGATTGGTCAATACAGGCAATACCAACGAAGCGCATTCTGAAAATCGCCGCATCGAAGCGCGGATCAGTGGTTCTAAACGAGTAAAGGTTAGACGTTAAGTAAGTGTTAGGTTGTTATTCAGCGTAACTATTCAGCTAGCATTCATGGAAGAAGGTTTAGTTTAATGCCCCCAACACGATGAATGGGCACTATTGCGTAACATAATGTGAATAGCGGCGCATTCATCGCATTGGGTGGGGGATTATTTGAATAAATTTGTTATGATTGCGCTTCTAGGACGTGCATGATTGAAAATACTAAAAAGAGGGTATAGTGACAGCTTTTTCGGCGACAGAACGTTATAAAAAAATCATTTTAGATCAGGCCAACATTGTGCTGCTGATTATCGGCTTGATTGTGGTTTTTTTTGGCTTTCATGCCACTAAGTTCCGCCTTGATGCGTCAGCTGATTCGTTGGTGCTCGAAAATGATGCCGCACTAAAATATTACCGCACGGTGAAAGCCAACTTTGGCTCCGAAGATATTCTGATTTTAACCTATACCCCCAATCAACCTCTATTCAGTCAGCCAGTACTTGATGATTTGACCGTATTTGGCAATGAGTTGAAGAAACTCGACAATGTCGCCTCGGTGATGACCATCATGACCGTGCCCTTGATTGAAAGCCCGCTGGTGACACTTGGTGAACTCAGCGAGGGGATCCGCACCCTTAGTGATCCAGATACCGACAGAGCCTTGGCACGTACAGAGTTGCTGACAGGCCCCATTTATAAAGATCTTATTACCAGTGCTGATGGCAAAACCACGGCTTTACTGGTCACTGTTAGCCGAGATGAGGTTTACCATCAGCTGGTGAGTGAAAGAAATGCGCTCAAAGCGAAGGCATTAGAAGCACCGCTAGATGAGTTTCAGCTCAGTGAACTGGCCAGAGTGAGCGAACAATTTACCCATCGTTCGATTCAATTGGCCGACAATGAAAAGCAGTTGGTGGCCAATATTCGTCAGCTGGTGAACACCCATAGGGGAATGGCGCAAATGCATCTGGGCGGGGTGACGATGATCACCGCTGATTCAATTGAATTTGTCCGTCACGATTTAACCACATTCAGCATTGGCATTGTGGTGTTTATTATTTTGCTGTTGGTGATGGCCTTTCGCCGTACCCGTTGGGTGATTTTGCCGATAGTCACCTGTGCCGCGACGGGTGTCGTGATGCTGGGTTTCCTCGGGCTGATGGATTGGCCAGTGACCGTGGTGTCATCCAACTTTTTGTCTTTAATGCTGATCATTACGCTGTCGTTAACCATCCATTTGATTGTCCGTTATCGCGAGTTACAAGTCGAATCACCCCAGTTGGATGCGTCAGCGTTGATTCTTGAAACCGTTAGGCTTAAATTCATCCCCTGTTTTTATACCGCGTTTACCACCATTGTTGCTTTTAGTTCGCTGATTATCAGTGAAATCCGGCCGATTATTGATTTTGGTTGGATGATGAGTATTGGGGTCACCGTGGCGTTTATATTGTCTTTTACTTTGTTTCCGGCGATGTTGATGTTGCTTAACCCACCCGAGTCGGTGGCCCAAGGCAGTTTGGCAGAAACCATGGGTCATTATTTGTCGGTCAAAGTCGAACGTTTTCATCTGCTATTTTTGTTGGTATTTGTTGGCCTGACCGCAGTGAGCGGCTGGGGTATCACCAAACTCAGTGTTGAAAATCGCTTTATTGATTATTACAAAGACACCACAGAAATCTATCAGGGCATGGCGTTAATCGACAGCCAGCTTGGTGGCACTACACCATTAGATGTGGTGATTGATGCACCAAAGTCATTCTTTGAAGAAGAAGTGGCCGCAGCGGATTACGAAGATTATACCGCGGATGAGGGAGAAGATGAGCACCCGGCTTATGACGAAGATGAGGACGAAGAAGATGAAGATATTTTTTCTGAGGAATTATTGGGCGAAGAAGATGAAGGCGATATTACTTCAACCAGTTATTGGTTTAATACCACTCAACTTAAAGAGTTAGCCAAAATTCACTATTACCTTGATGGCTTGCCAGAAACGGGCAAAGTACTGTCACTAGAAAACAGCATGTCGATGTTGCGTAAAATCAATGAACAGGTCGCTGACGACAGCTTCTTGCTGGCCATTTTGTATAAGTCTTTACCCCAGGACATTAAAAGCGGTTTGTTCTCACCGTATATGACCGCTGATGGTAATAAATTGCGTTTTAGTATTCGTTTATTCGAATCTGATCGTTCGTTAAAGCGCCAAGAGTTGGTGAGCAAAATTCGTGATCACTTGGTCAATGAATTGGGATTAGAATCAGAACAGGTGCATTTATCTGGCATGGCAGTGTTGTACAACAATATGTTGCAGAGCTTGTTTAAATCACAGATATTAACCATCGGGGTGGTCTTTTTTGCCATTTTATTGATGTTTATGGTTTTATTCCGCTCATTTAAAATTGCCCTCATTGCGCTGATCCCCAATATTATCGCCGCCTCGTTTATTTTGGGTTTAATGGGCGGTATTGGTATTCCACTGGATTTGATGACCATTACTATTGCGGCGATCAGTATTGGTATTGCGGTGGATAACTCGATTCATTATACCCATCGTTTTATTGATGAATATAGCGTTAGAAAAGACTACTGGGCATCGGTTAGGGCGTGTCATTGCAGTATCGGCCAGGCGATGTATTTCACCTCGATTACCATCACCTTAGGTTTTGGCTTGTTGGCGATGTCGAACTTTATTCCGACCATTTATTTTGGTCTGTTGACTGGGTTTGCGATGTTGATGGCGTTGTTTGCTAATTTGACTTTGCTGCCAGTGTTGCTTGTGCGGTTTAAAGCGGTGTCGTGAAGCACGGGAAGCAAGTACCTGCTGCCTCTATGCGTTTAACGTCTTTGCAGTAAAACCCTGCCAACCACCTTGTTGCCCTTAACCAAATCATGCAGCTGGGTTTCACCTACTTTAATATTGGTGCTGATGGCATCAAACTTCGGCAACCAAATCTTAAGCTCAGTAAAGTGTTGAGGAAACTCTGTCATTTGCACATAAGATTCGAGCTGATCTGCCCCTATTCCGTCAACATTACCTTCGACAATATTAGGCTCGACAATCTTATGGTATCGAGTATTAATTGAACCCACCCAAGCACTCATATATAAATGTAGGCGACATTTCATTTCGACAAAAACATCCTGCTGCCAATCGAGTTTTTGTTCAAAGCTAGAACCCGGTGGCATGTAACTCAATTGCCATTTAACCCCCTGTTTTTTATCTTTGACGTAAATGGTGTGACCGACGTCATCGCCATTTTTCAAGCTCATGGTACTGCCCTGATCACCAAGTAATAGTTTTTCAGTGAAATATCCCGCCTGATGATCCATGACTGGACTGGCCTTAAGGCCATCATCTTCTGGCCAATAAAGGACGTAAACGGGCGGTACGTTTTTACGGTCGAAAAATTGCATTTTTAGCTGTAAACCGGTTACCGACGACGCCGGCATTTCAAGCGCTGCGCTGGTGTTATCCCGGTGATTTACGTTGCTTTGTTCAGCAGAAGAAGTGGACGATTGGGGTCCTTTACCACCCTTATCGAAAGTAAAGTCTACAGGTGTCGCTAGGGTCATCAACGACTGGTGAATTAAGTCCAACCCCATATAATCGACTTTTTCTCGGGCTATCATCGGCATTCGATATTGCTCATCAACGCTGTTCATGCGCAAAAAGGCGGCGCTTTGATACAGGGCTAGCTCTTCATCCCGGGCACCCATCACAATATAGGGTGTTGCAGTGAAGTTTTTGGTCGGTTGATTAACGGCGCTGCGATAAACATCCGTGGTCTCAAGCGTGTTAAACGCCAGCTGGTGGCGTAGTTTGAGGTGGCCAGCTTCATTGTCGGCAGCATGGCCTAAAGGGTTATGGCAGTTGCCACAATTGGCGTGCAGGTAACCCAGTGCCTTTTGTTCGATTGCGGAGCCGGGTAGTGTGGGTTGAGCCAGATTTTCAGTCAGTTTGTTTGCATTGACCAGTTGTTGTAATGTCCACTCGTCATGCTGGCGTTTAGGGCCGTGGCCAAAGGCGTTTTTAGCTTGAAGATCGCTCAGTTGAATGGCCTCAAAACCCAAAATAATATCAGTATTGCCTTTATGGCAGTCGACACAGTCTTGCGGACTGGGTATATCATGATCAGTGCCCAGTACGTTGCTTGCGCCGTCACTTAAAAAGGCATCAGTTTGTTGGGCATTCCATAGGTAAGTGTTGATTGACCAGCTTTTAATCCCACCCCTTTTTCATTGATTAAATCTTGGTTCGCATTCATGACATCTTTGACGGCATTGATCATCGCGTTTTTAGCATCGCTGTTGAGGTCGAGGGCTTTGCCTGTTGCTGCTTTGTAATTGTCTTTGGTTTTGTTGGCGACGACATCGGCAGATAAACCCTTATCAGCAACTGAGGCATCATTGATATGCGCTTGGTTAACTGAGATAACTTTGCGTGCTGCACGAAATATCGAGTAACTTTACTTGTAAAAAATTATTTGGCATTTACGGTACTATTTGGTTCATTGTTTAGGAATAGACGAAACTTTCATCTCGCTTATTTGGTGTGTTACAAATCAGTGTAGTGGTAGAAAAACCAAAGTGTTATATTTTTTGTGAATTAAGCATGAAAAGTGAGCGTGTTAGTGAATTTGGGCATGGTCATGGTCATGGTCATGGTCATAGTGCCAGTGAGTCATGGTTAAGAGTACCAGTGCTGCTCAAATTCCTTGGCAGGTCGAGAATAACATGAACCCCCTGACCTTCGTTACTTTGTACTGTTAATGTACCTTCCAACTGATCTTGAACAATGTCTCTAAGCATGGCGGTGGTCAAGCTGACCTTGGTCTTTTGGTTTGGTTCGGGTTGATGTTGTGGTGTTTCATTGATGGTATTAATGTTAAACAAGTTGTCTAGTTGCACAGCGGTGAGTCCTTTACCGTCATCAATATAATTGACGATCACCCGGTTTTGGCCATTGTCATCAACTGCCTCTGCGGTGCTGATGATGATGGTGCCCGAAACTTTGTCGTCAAAGCCATATTTGAGAGATTTTTTGATCAACCCGGTCATGACTTGCGAAAATACCCCCGGAAAACTGGTCATTTCAATACTTTCACCAATCACGATATGAATATCATGAGGTAGCTTTTTTAAAGTGGATTTGAGGGTGAGGACAATATCGTCAAGATAGCGGTGTAAATAGAATTGCTTTAAGGGTTCGAGACATTGATTACCCGCGACAGTGCGGTAGCTGGTGATGATACTGGCGGCATTGGCGCAGTTCTTGGTGCACATCCCCAGCGCTCTGTGCATTTGTTTGAGGTATTTGTCAAGATCTTGAGAGGCGAGTTTCTTTTCGTCAAAAGTCTCACGCATCTTCTCGGTGGCTTCGAACAAAAAGCTCACCGCGGTATTGATGTTACCAATCGGGGAGGCAACTTCGTGGCCCACCAGAGAGACTAAATGGCCCAGTTCTAACATTTTTAACTGTTGCCTGAGTAAATCAGGTGCCAGTGCATTTTGATTATAAATGGCCATTTGCTGCTCAATACGTTTGCACAGCAGCGGTTGATGTAGTGGTTTGTTAAGCCAGTCTGCCCCGCCCAGGGTGATCAACTGGTTTAATTGGCTGATATGGGGGTTGTCGGTTAAGACCAAAACTGGAATGTGCTGACTGACGCTGGTGCTTTTGAGTCGACCAAGGGCCGCTTGGATGCTGGTATCGACGGTAGACTCATCGAGTATCAACAAATCTGGATCAGATTGTGCGATCAGCTCAGGCGAAAACTCAGTGCCTGGTAATGTCATTAATTCAACGGTTTGGTCGACCAGGCAGGTTGCTATGGTGGCGATGTCAGCAGCGGTATCGCTGATGATCAATAACTTAAAAATTTTTTTCATAAGGGTTTTGTTTTTATCATACTTTAAAGGTTGAGATCAATGCTTGCAAACCATCCGACATGGCCATTAATTGCTCACCTGCTTCTACGGTGCGTTCTGCGGCTTCGGCATTTTCGTTGGCAATAAGGCGGATATTGGTCACATTCTCGTTAATTTCGGCGGTCACTTGGCTTTGCTCTTTGGCCGCATTGGCAATACTGAAATTCAGTTCAGTGATATTGTTAATTTTGGCGATGATACGTTCTAGTGACTCACCTGCATTTTCTGACTGAGATACCGCAGAGGAGGCCTGTTTGACCCCTTGATTCATCACGTTGACTGAGCTGGTGGTGCCGTTTTGTAATTGTTCAATGGTTTGCTTGATTTCTTCAGTGGCTTCGCGGGTGCGTTGGGCCAGAATGCGAACTTCATCGGCGACCACGGCAAAACCTCGTCCGGCTTCACCTGCTCGGGCCGCTTCAATGGCGGCGTTAAGGGCCAGCAAGTTGGTTTGATCTGAAATACTGCCAATCACTTCGAGTACTTGGCCGATGTTTTCGCTTAATTTGGTGACATCGTTGATGACTTCTCTGGCCTCGGTGACATCTTTAGATAAGCCGTTGATTGAATTTTGGCTTTGCTGGTTAACTTTGCGACTGGCGTCGCTTTCCTTATTGGCTTCGTCTGCGGCGTTGGATGCTTCTTGGGCGTTATCGGAAACATGGTCAACGGTGGCGGCCATTTCGTTAATGGCTACAGCGACTTGATCGGTTTCGAGTTGTTGTTTGACAATGCCTTGGGCCGCCGTATTCATTATATCGCTGGTTCTTTGTGAGGCGGTGCCAACATCTTCAACCGATTTAGAAATGGCGACGATAATGGCATGAAACCGTGTCATCATGCTGTTATAGGCGGTGGCCATTTCAGCAACTTCATCTTTGCCATTGACGATAATTTGTACGGTCAAATCTGATGAAGCTTCGGTTTTGACCATATCATCACGCACTTTGTTGATTGGCAGCACAATCATTCTAACAATGATAATAAAGAACATGGTAAAACTGACAACGACGAGAACTAATATCATCCAAGACAGTTGAGTGACAGAACCCATATCTTTATTAACCGATACTGCGCCGGCGGTCACCTGACTGACCTCTTTACTTTTTTGTTAAACTTCACTGGCTTTGGCTTCTACACTGGCGGCGGCTTTGGCCAGAGCAGCATCGAAAATCAGATCAATTTCTTGGGAGGTGTCTCTGGCTTTGCTGACCAGCGCATTACCTTTGTCACGGTCTTCAGCGCTATAAGCATCGACAGCTTCGATCATAAATCCATACATATTATCTACTTTGGGTTTTAGGCTGGCAACGGCTTCGGGGTCGGTGGTTGAAAGCCCATCGAGATGTGTTTCGAGCGTTTGTTGGGCATCGTCAGCATTGTCTTCAGATTCACTCAGACGGCTGACTTGTAAATCATAAAGCCAGGTACGCATGTTCATATAGGATTTGTGGGCGAGATTGAGTTTTTGTTGATGGGCCAGTTCGATTTTTTGCTCGGCAATCAGTTTGACTTGATTTTGGGCCGATGTCTCTTGTTTTTGAACTAATTTGATTTGTTCATTAGAAGCGTTGAGATTACTGCTGATTTGTAAGCTGAGCCAAATTAACAGACCGCCAATAACGGTGCCGAATCCGACGGCAAAAAAACCAATTTTAAAGGTTAAACTATCTGTGAATTTCATCATCTATTGCAGCCCTTTTGGATACTGTGAATCACTATTAGGTATCATGTTTGACACTCATTGATTCGACCGTATTTTTCCATTATTTTTAGTGTAATCACCAAGTTAAGATATAGACCAGTAAATGAAGAATAACAAACATAAAGCGATACTATAATAAGAAAAGGAGATAAATTAATTGAAATCGTTGATTGTGACAGCAATTCAGTAAGTTTATGTAAATCAGTTGATTTATATCTCGCTAAATGTGGTAAAACTGCTATAAACTAACTAAACGAGGTAACAAAGTTGTCGGCTGGTGGATTTATCAGATTCGATATACCTCAATGTTTCGGATCTTATTTAATTCTGGATCCTTAACGAAATCATTCAGCGGAATAACATTTAGCAGGAGAAAACGATGGCGATTACGTCAACCGGACCTAACAGCGATCAAGAGTACGTCATTTCAATCAGTGGTGACTTTGATTTTAATCAAGTAAAGCCATTTCGCCAATCATACGAAGAAATTCCCCATGCGGCACGTACTATCGTTATTGATTTTCGTAAAACGGATTATATGGACAGTTCTGGTTTAGGAATGCTAATTAAATTGCGCAAGTATTTCGGTAGCGGAGCGAATATTCGCCTCAGATCAGCCAATCCACAGGTGATGAATATTTTAGAGATTGCACGTTTTGGCGAGCAGTTTAAGATCGAGTAACATTTCGTATGCCAGAACTCGGGTTCGTAGGAACTTGGTTCTGGGCTATTGATTAGTATATCCGATAGCGAAGATCGACACTCGAACCATTACTGCTGTATTCCACTTCATCACAAATCGATTTGATTAACTTCAACCCCCTACCAAAAGTATCCTGATCATCGGATTTACGCAGATTATTAATATCAAAGCCATCGCCGCTGTCTTTAAATGAGATATTTAGCAGACCATGCTCGCCTTCGCAGTTGAATTTAACGACAATTTTGACAAAGCCGCTGTTCAAGTCACCTAATTTTTGTTCTCTTTGCTCATAATATTCAAGATAACCATTTTCAGATCGTTTCAGGTCTGATGATAATCGCAATACTCCATGTTCCATGGCGTTAGAAAATAGCTCGGTTAAGATGGTATGTAAGTTATCTTTGTGGTTGGCGACACCCGGCGGCACACCAATCATATCGGTGAGCAAACCAACCGGTGAACGGCCTTTTAAATCTTTGGCTTGCAAGTCCATCTCCAGCGACCACGGTACTTTGTCCTGAGCTGTCGGGGTGAAGCCAACCGTGTCAGCACCGACGGGTTTGCAGGTGATTTCCAGTAAAGTGATATCATCGTCTTGTTTACAACCTTCTCTGAAGGCAATATTGTCGGCGATCACTTCATTGAAAATATCATCACTTTCGCCGTCAAAAATCGAATTGAGTCTAAGATCGCCGTAACGACTACCGGTTTTGTTCATTGATTCGGTGATGCCATCGGTATAAACATAGAGTCGGTCACCGAGTTCAAACTGCCTGACAATCACATCTCGTTTAAAATCATCGTGACTGTAGATGCCCAGTGCCATATGTTGAGATTTTATCGATTCTTTCAGATTGCCGGTGGCGTCGGTGATTAAAATATCTGGTAGGCCGCCAGTCCAGATGGTGCAGCGAGTGCCTGCCGAATTTAATTCGAGAATGGTGGCGGCGGCAAACATTTCTTCGGGTAAAAAGTTATCGAGGGTATTGTTCATCTTACGGGCGATTTCACTGACGGAGTCACCGATGGCAGTGGCTTCAAAAAATAGCTGTGATACAGGCAGGGCACCGATGGCAGCGGGTAAACCATGACCGGTGATGTCGGCCAATAAAACGTACAGTGAACCCAGTGGAGAAATTGACGTTAACAGAATATCGCCGCAAAAGGTCGCCGCTGGTGACATATAACTACGGGTATTATGACAATCTTTGAGGCTGACACCCATGGCCCGTTCAAATACGGTCATGGCAATTTCATGTTCACGTTCGGTTTGATCATTTAATCTGCTCAGTTCTTCGTTTTGTCGGTTTAGCTGTTCAGTTAATTCGCGGACCCGGCCATGAGATTTGATCTTGGCGCGTAAGACTTGATTAGAGATGGGTTTATAGAGAAAATCATCACCACCGATGGTGAGGCATTTTGATAAGGTTTCATCATCGGATAAACCCGTGAGAAAGAGAATGGGAATATAGATATCACCGAGGTATTCGCGAATGGCGACAGTGGCCTCAAAGCCATCCATCACCGGCATTAATACATCCATCAAGATCAAGTCAGGTAAATTACTTTTGACTGCTTCAAGTCCCTCAAGGCCATTAACCGCTTCGGTGACATCATGACTATCCATTTCGAGAATAAACACCAGCATTTCGCGGTTTTCTTCGGTGTCGTCAACAACCAGTATTTTCACATTTTACCTGCTAGTAGTATTATCGTTTTTGAATTTAACTGCTTACTTGTTCAATTTAGCATATAGACCCGTAATGCGCGAATATGAAATTGGGTTTTGTTCCTAAGGTGAAAATAGCAAGAATGCGTAGGATGGTGTAGAGCGACAGCGAAACCCATCATTTTGGTGTGGAACAGCGTTAAGGTCGTCGTTTATTGCGAGGTTCCGATGGGTTTCGCCTTGGGCAATCTGAGGCTCTATGGAATGGCGTAGGGTGGGCACGTTTTTTCACTCACAGGGATGTGAGGGAAGGCACTGTGCAGGAGCACAACAGTGTTTGTGCCCACGCGTGATCTTGCAGCCATAGGCAGGCCTTTTTATGATTAACTAGGTTATTGGTGGCGGCGGCTTTTACGATTTAAGCGTCTCTGTGAGGGAGTCCTGTCGGCATCCATATTTAAATAAATAGGTATGTAGGGGCGCGAGTATTCGCTGTTAGATTATGTCTAACTAGGTTAATGGTGGCGGCGGCTTTTACGATTTAAACGTCCCTGTGGCCTTGTTTTGGCTTGGCTTGGTACTATACTGCAAGTAGTCGCTCCATTTATTTCTATACGAAGCCCACATCCCTGTAGTGTGTCCTGTCGGGATTGTTTTGGATTGGTATTATACTGCAAGTAGTCGCTCCATTTATTTCTATACGAAGCCCACATCCCTGTAGTGTGTCCTGTCGGGATTGTTTGGGGTTGGTATTATACTGCAAGTAGTCGCTCCATTTATTTCTATACGAAGCCCACATCCCTGTAGTGTGTCCTGTCGGCATCCATGCCTCCACCAAAGGGGTAAAAAAAGCTGTGGGCACTCGCTTTTTTTACCCCTTTGCCCAGATAAACTCCCCCCAAAGACTATCAAACGTATCCTGAAAACTCTGCACCAAATGTGGACTCGAATCAACCACGATGTTTTCATTGTTATTACGCGACGCACTACGTGTCCAGTTAAAACTGCCGTTAAGTAAGGTCTGGTGATCGAAGATGGCAAATTTGTGATGCATGTGACTAGGACCATCATCTGTCTTCACCGCGATGTTATGACCCACAAATTCAGCGATATCTGAACCCATGTCACTCACTTTGTCGTCATCGGTGATGATTCGTATCTTTACCCCACGCTCATGCGCATCAATTATCGCCTTGCTGATAACATCGTCTGATATGGTGAATACACAGATGTCTAAATGCTCTTTGACCGTGTTAAGCGAGGCTATTATCTTGTCAACACAACTGGTGCCCGGACTGAAGTAGGCCCGGCTCTTTTTTAAACTATGCTCTAAACGCACCGAATCAATGGTTTTGATCACCCCTTCAAGCCATTTTAATGACTCAACATGATTCTCAGGAGACTGGGTAAATTGCTGCTGCACCAAGGCAAATGCTTTGTTACGCGCATATTGTAATGTGCTGATGTCATACTGATAAGGCTGAAAAGAATCTCGAAGTACACTCTTTTCTTCAGGACTCAAAATGAAATCCTCAAAGGTCTCCGCTAACGTGGCCTCTATTTCGTTTTTTTCCATCATGGTTCTCCTTCGCCTTAACTTTTCGTTGATATGTATCACTGTATTTGGGTTTAATCAGCCAGCCGCACGCTGCCATAACCACAACATTATTGTCTGTTTATGACAATTTGACAATGATTTTGCGTGTTCCCGCTTTGCTTTGTTTGTAACGGAGGATGTCGTACTGATGAATATTTACAGCGGCATGATAATTTCAAAACGAATGCCAGAAGGGGCTTTGAGGCAGCGGATGCTGCCGCCAAAGGTGTTGGTGATGATGTTGATAACAATGTTTAGCCCTAAGCCGATACTGCCACGGGTGCGCTTGGTGCTGTAGAAAGGTTCGAAAATTTGCTGTTGCATCTCTTCTTTAATGCCACAGCCATTATCTTGGTAGTTGATGATCAACTGACCGCTGTGCTGCGCCGCGCTGATGTAAATTAATCCGGTTTTACGACCATGAAAACCGTGGATGACGGAGTTTTCAATCAGGTGCGACATCACCTGCCAAAAAGCGTGTTTTGAATGAGGCACCTTGAGCGGGGTGCAGTCGATTTTGAGTCGGTAATCTTTTAATAAGCTGACCAAAGTGCCCGGCAGTTCATGGAATAATTCGGCCAATTGGAAGCTTTCACAGTCGTTTTTGTCAAGCTTGTAATCCATCGCTTTGAAAGTCGCCATTAGCTTAGAGGTGCGAATGAGGTTGCGCTTGTTCAGCTCTATCGAATCTGTAACCAATGAGACTTTGTTGGCCATAATTTTACGGGTTAATTTGCCAGAGCTGAAATCATCCATCAGCATCGATAAGTGATATTTGGCAGTGCTAATGGCCGTCATGGCAATACCAATGGGGGTATTAACTTCATGGGCAAATCCGGTGAGCAAGCTGTTGGTGGTGAGGATTTTTTCGGCCTTGATTTGAGCAATTTGAGATTCACGTTGCTGCTCCATCATTTTACGTAATTCTTGATTGCTTTGTTGCAGTTGAGTGGTTCTTTGGTCAATGCTCTGGTTTAGCTGTTCATTGGCATCAAGCAAAGCCTGACGGGTGTTGTCACTTTCAATAATGACTGCGCAAAGGTTAGCACTGAGTTCGAGAAAGTTAAGATCGTCTGCGCGGGGTTGGCAGGGCTGCTGATAGTAAGTGGAAAAAGAACCCAAAACTTCACCCTCACGGCCAATAATCGGCTCAGACCAACAAGCGCGTAAGTTGGCCTTTAAGGCCAAATCTTTGTATTGCTCCCAATAAGGGTTTGATGCTATATTTTCAACTATCACCCGCTTTTTGGAAAATACTGCGGTGCCACAAGAACCCACATTTGGGCCTATGACCAAACCGTCAATGGCTTGAGTATAAAAGTCGGGTAGCAAGGTTTCTCCGCATGGGTGCAGCGTGTTGTGCTCGGGGTTGTATCTCAACACTGAACAGATCATTTTGTTATTATAAGTTTGTGATTTTTCAATCAGAGTGGTGAGCGTTGATTGTAAGGAACCGCCTTGAGCTACCATACGCAATACTTCATTGCGTCCCGCCGCCAGCTGTTGAAAAGCCTGTAACGCTTCAACTTGCGATTGTAAATCGGTGACTTGTTCTACGGCGGTGGCTTCAGTCATTTTATTGCTTTGTGTCTGATTTATATCTGTTTGCTAAGAATAGCAGAAAAAAACAGGAATGGTGCCAGTGAATTGCGAGACAATGTTACTCAGCTATTTTGGCTGACCGAGAGGGTGAGGCAGGCAACAGCTGAGATATTGGTACCAGTTCAACTCCATGTTTGTCGAGCTGGGGCAGGTATTTGTTGAGAAATTTAACGGTTGCAGGATACGGATGCGCAATACCAATGGCATGATTGTATCGTTGCGCGATGCGTATAAGGTGGTTAAATTGCTTTTCCATTGCCGCTTCAGATAAGTCGTTATCAATAAAGACATGGCGATGAAAGCTGGCTACGCCGATTTTTTTCGCCAGTGTTTCGGCCTGACTGAAACGGGAGGTTTTGCTGTCGACAAAAAATAATTGATGACGCTGTAAAAAATTCATTGTCCATGTCATTGGCCCATCCATTTGGGTCAGTAAGCTGCCCATATGATTATTGATGCCAATTGCAAACGGAATTTGGGCATAAGCGGCTGTTAAGATGCGCTCAGTCTGCTGTTGATTCATATCTGCCATTAATGCACCAGGCCCGAGAGCTTTGCCATTGAGCGATTCCATCGGGATATGTAACATCACATCTTTATGAGCATCATGGGCCTGTTGGGCATAATCTAAGGAATAGGGGGTATGGGGCAATACAGCGAAGGTGACTGCGCCTGGCAGGGTGATCGCATCAATATCTTGTTTATTATAACCGACATCGTCGATGATCAGCACCAACTTGCCTTTGGCCGTGGCACAAAGCGGCGCCAGCAAAGTCAAACTGGTGAGCAATAACAAACACAGATGTTTTTTTAATAAACGCACAGCAGGTGATTCTTTTCTTGGTTAAATTAATGGCAGCCGAAGTATAACACCTCTGGCGAGGTTTTGTTGAATCACCAAGCGCTCATCAATGTGAATAGACCCTAATGTAATAACTGATTTAATACCAATCTCTGTGCTTCATCCAATTGAACATCGCTGGTGGCGAGCATTTTACCACTTAGACCCCAGCGGTCTTTTAAGTTTTCTATGGCGATATCATTGGTGGCATTAACTTGTTGCGCTATCTCAACATCCGGGGTGATACCAATGCCGTTAATCGACAGGCCATCTGGGGTGTAATACAGCGCGGTGGTGAGTTTGATGGCGGTGTTGCCATTACCCAATGGAATTAATGATTGCACAGAACCCTTGCCATAAGACTGGACGCCGACGATGGTGGCACGGTGGTTCTCTTTTAATGCGCCTGCGACAATTTCTGAAGCCGATGCAGACCCTTGATTTATCAGGATGGAGAGCGGTTTGTTGGCCAGAATATCTCCCGCGGTGGCGTAAAAGTTGCGGTTAGCATCATTAAATCGACCACGCGTAGTGACGATGGTGCCTTTATCTAAAAATAGGTCACTGACCCCGACCGCACTTTCGAGCACACCGCCTGGGTTATCCCTTAAATCTAGTAATAACCCCTGAAGTGAATGATTGGCGAGTTTTTTTAAGCGATTGATTTGTTTGACCAAATCTTCGGTGGTATTAGACTGAAAGCTATAGATTTTGATATAACCAATGTTATTGTCGAGCAATTTTCCGGTTACGCTTTCAACCAAGATATTGGCTTTTTCGATGGTAAAGTCCAGTGGTTTGTCATAATAGTCGCGGGTGACGGTCAGGTGTGTTTTGTGCCCAGATTTTTTAATCAACTTACTGACTTCATTGAGTGCTTTATCGGCCACGTCGATGCCATCAATGGTTTGAATGATATCACCGGGCATCACGCCGGCAATTTCAGCAGGGGAGTTTTTGACCGTGGTTAAGATCACCAGTTGTTCGTTTCTGATCTCCACCTCGACGCCTAAACCAGTATATTGGCCATTGGCGAGGTCAAATAGGGCATTTAAGTCATGTTCGTTTAAATAAGTAGAATGGGGGTCGAGTTCTTTAAACACTTCTTTAATCGCTTTTTCTAGCAATACGTTGACGTTGACCTCATCGACATAATAGGCATCAATTTGACGTAATATCTGATGCAGGGTTCTTGAGGTGACCGCAGAAGTTTTCATCGGTTCGTTGTGCTGCACGTCTGGCGTCGCTTTGGCAGTGCTTTTTTGTGGCGTTGGGTCAGCATTAGCAGCGAAATTAAACGTAAGTAAGCTAAAAAGCATAACGAAGGTGGTTAAGATAGTTAAGGTATAGGTTAATCGAGGCGATGTTTTGTTGGCAAACTTCATCATAGCGACACTCCACAGCCCGAAGGACTATAAAAGACAGCAAAATAGGTATCAGGTGGAGAGGATCAGCTGTCGACGCTTGGTGTGCTCGCTGGTTATTTCTTAAGGCTTAGTAGGTTTAGTTACACGCCTTTTTTACACCACTTGGCCGGATTGATTGCAATTCCCTGATGTCTTATTTCGAAGTATAGACCAGCTCTGGACTGTCCGCCGCTTTTTCCGACCAAAGCAATGGGTTCTCCTGCTTCTACTTTTTCGCCAACGGCTTTTAATAGGGTCTGGTTGTGACCATAAAGGCTCATATAGCCATCACCATGATCAACCACTATCACCCAACCAAATCCCTTTAACCAGTCGGCAAACAGCACCTGACCCTGATGCACGGTTTTGACCGGAGTGCCCGTCACCGAATCTATCACTACGCCTTTCCAGCGCAGGCTTCCCCGGCGTTTGCGGCCAAAACGATTGTTGAGTTTGCCATTCACAGGCCAGCCAAGCTGACCTTTAAATGTGGATAATCCCAGCAGTTCTATCGCTCTGGTGGTCATGGCTTTGATTTTACTCAACGCGGTTGTCAGGGCTTGCTCGTTGACTTTGAGTTGCTCAAGTTGTTGTGATTGCGTTTTTAAACGGCGACCAATTTTTACCAAGGTTTTTTTGCGACCATTTTGATGTTGGTTCAATTGCACTTGTTTATTTAACTGAGTTTGTTCCAGTTCGGTCAGTTTGGTTAGGGTGTCGACCAGTTGCTGATCAATTTGAGTGAGTCGAGTGAGAATGGCTTCGATGCGATCGAGGTTGTTGGTACGTGCTTTATTCAGGTATTTGTAATAACCCAATACCCGCTCAATTTTACCTGGCTCTTGCTGGTTTAGCAGTAATTTGCTGTAGTCGTGGTTGCCAGTAACATACATGCTTGATAGCTGACTGGCGAGTAACTTTTTGTGCTCAAGTTGTTGTTGGTTGAGGGTATTCTTTTCTGCCTTGAGGTCATCGAGTTTTTTTCGGTTTTGCTTTTTGTTATTGCTTACTTGATTGAGTTGACGTGCGACATCAGCAATTTCTTGTTCTGACTGTTTGAGTAAATCGCTGAGAAATTGACGTTTGAGCTGCTGATTTTCAATCGCTTTTTCAGATTTAAGGATCTGTTTTTTGACGGTTTCCAGTTTTTGTCTTTGCAGCGCTTTTTCTTGTGCTTCTTGCTCGGCTTCTATTTTGTCTTGCGCTTGCTCTTGGGTTGTTGTTTCAGCGGCACTGTACGCGACAGGCACGGCTAAGCCAGACAGGCCAAACAACCACAGGCCCAACATAAAATGTCGGACCATTGCTAACCTTATGGTTGGTGAGGCCTGGCTGGTGGACTGGTTGGCCATGGTATCGATTAGGCCAGTTTAACGATAGATTGGCCAGTCATATCCGCGGGCTGTTCCATGCCCATAAGATGCAACATGGTGGGCGCGACATCACTTAAAGTGCTTTGACTACGTTTGCTAATGGCGCTGATTTCTCTACCAACATAGATAAAAGGCACTGGTTCACAGGTGTGAGCAGTGTGGACTTGACCTGATACATGGTCTTGCATTTGTTCGGCATTACCGTGATCTGCGGTGATCAGGCATTCGCCACCCACTTCTTTAAGGGCTTCAACCACACGGCCGACACAGCTATCGACGGCTTCGCAGGCTTTAACCGCCGCACTGAGTATGCCGGTATGGCCAACCATATCGCCATTGGGGTAATTACAAATGATGACATCGTATTTTTCGCTGTGGATAGCACCCACTAGCTTATCGGTCAGCAAGGTTGAGTTCATTTCTGGTTGCAAGTCGTAAGTCGCGACATCGGGAGAAGGCACCAAAATACGTTCTTCGCCGCCAAACAGCGACTCTTTGCCGCCGCTGAAGAAAAACGTGACGTGGGCGTATTTTTCGGTTTCAGAGATGCGTAATTGGGTTTTGTCATTTTTCTCCAGCCATTCACCGAGTACATTGTTCAGTGGTGATGGTGGGAAGGCCGATGGTGCATCAATATCTTCAGCGTACTGGGTTAGCATCACAAATGCCGCCAGCTTTGGCGCTTTGGTTTTGACAAAACCGTCAAAGTCTTTATTAACAAAAGCGTAGGTCATTTCTCGTGCCCGGTCAGCCCTGAAATTCATAAAGAACAGCGCATCGCCATCGTTAATGGTTTTGCTATTTTCTTCACCCTGGCCGATGGTACTGGCTTGAACGAACTCGTCGTTTTCATCTCTGTCATAGGCTGCTGCCAGTGCTTGTGTGGCGCTGTCATAGTTAAATTCTGCTTTGCCTTGGGTCATCAAATCATAGGCTGTTTGGACCCGGTCCCAACGTTGGTCTCGGTCCATCGCATAATAGCGACCGATGATGCTGGCAATTGAACCTGTGCCAAGGCGGGCAAAAGTCTCATCAATCTGTTGTAATGATTTTTCGGCGCTGCGTGGTGGAGTATCGCGGCCATCTAAAAAGGCATGCAAATAAATGTCTTTGGCACCGCGTTGGTGGGCCAGTTCAATCATTGCAATGATATGTTCTTGGTGGCTATGAACGCCGCCGGGTGAGAGCAAACCCATCAGGTGCACGGCTTTATTGTTGCTGGCCGCCAGATCGATGGCATCACATAATACCGAATTGGTATCAAAACTGTTATCGCGTACGGCTTTGGTGATGCGGGTAAAGTCTTGATAAACCACTCGACCAGAGCCTAAATTGACGTGGCCAACTTCTGAATTGCCCATTTGGCCGTCGGGTAAACCAACATCGGCACCGGAGCCAGAGATAAGGGTATTGGGATAGGTTTTATTAAGCTGATCTAACACTGGGGTATTGGCTTGGGCGATGGCGTTATATTGTGCGTCTTCTTTATAGCCCCAACCATCGAGGATCATTAATAATAGTGGCGATTTTTTGCTGATTTTCAACGAATTTACCCTTGAGCGTCTGGTATTTAGTAGGGCGTTACTTTACCTTAAAATTAAATCAGTTTCAGTAACTATTCAGAGTGTTCCTGATAGTGGTTTTGTTTATGGCAAAAGCGGTTGACCTGACTATAACTTCATAGTTTAGACTTCTCCCATCACCATTGATAAATCTCCCCGGCGCTGCTTCGCGACGCGTCGGGGCGCTTTATTGAGTTTTGGGGATTAGTGGGTATTCCTGTGAGTTACAAAATTTTTGGGTCGATGCCTGCTTGTTTTAATAGGGCGAGCAATTGTGCGTTTTCTGCTTCGGCAGTAGCCTGTCCTGCTTCGGCAGTCGCTTTGTCTGCCTCAGCTTTTTTTGCTCGATGTTTGGCTTGTGTCAGATTTGCTTTAGATTCTTTTAGCTGTGACTCTATGGTTCTTTCAATCATCAGCTGATCTTCCCGGGCGAGGTAGGCAAGATAGGCTTCTTCTGAGTCTGCAATTGATTGTAATGTATTCATCGCTTGCCTCATGACC
>JBLGCB010000088.1:0-19484 GCA_047617105.1 Phenylobacterium sp.
GAGCCAATGTGCCAAAGCGACAGGGTCCGGGCGCTTAAATCCTGAGGCCCCCTTCACCTGATCAACCACGATGAAATCCTCTGGTTCGAATTGATTGGCAAAAGTGACCGATTGAGTCGAACAAATCACCTGGCTAGATTTTGCCGCGAATTTAACCATGTCGGCTAATACATCCAGCGCGGTTGGGTGTATACCAAGCTCAGGTTCATCAATAATAATGGTGTTGGGCTTTAATGTTTGTGGCTGTAAAAAAAGCGTCGCCATACAGATAAAGCGAGCCGTACCATCAGAAAGCTGGTTGGCTGAAAACGGTGTATCATGTTCACTATGGATCCATTTTAAAATTAACTTTTCTTTGCCCGGCTCACCTCTGGGTTCAAGATAGAAATCATGAAAGAAAGGGGTAACCGTTTGGATCGCAACCAGTATTTCCTGATATTCAATCAGGTATTCGTTTTTCAAACGATACAATAATGCGGCGATATTGCTGGCATCATCATATAGATAATCAGCTGCATCTAAGTCTGTTGCTTGCTTAAATCCAGCATTAGCCCCGGTATCATGAAAGTGGTAAACACGGCAACCGTCCATATACGCACTGGCTAAAACTGGCGTCAGTGCACTTTTTCGTTTAATGGGCTGCGCCAGAGCACTTTCGCCTCTCCATTCACCTTTGCCTTCACTTAAGCTCTTCTTTATTGGCCATTGCTGCTCAGAAGCCGAATAAGTACAAAACTCCTGCTCGAATAACAGATTATCGTCATTGGCACCATGGCTGAATTCGACATGGTAACCATGATGACCAATGGCCAAATCTATACTTATCTTAGGCGTATGCTTCGCGCCGAAATGGAAAAAAGTGTCGGCAAAACCTTGTTTTTCAACATAACGTTGTAACTTGCCTGCCCCCAGATTACGCAAAAAACTAAACAGTGAAATAAAGTTACTCTTTCCTGCTCCATTGGCACCAATGAGAATATTGATGGCCCCCATCTGTAAGTCAAGAGAGTGTATCGATTTGAAACCATTGACTTTTATATGCTTTAGATGAGTGCTTGTACTAGTGCTGGTGTTGTTGTGTTGCGCAATATTCCAGTCAAAAAAGCCCACGGCATTTTTGGCGCATTTATCCCAAGTGTAACCCAACAGTTCGAGCCTTAATCGTTCGGCTTTTTCTCTGGCTTTGCCGGGGTCTTGCGCAATCTGCTTGATGGCCTCGCTAACATTGGTCAAATCATTATCAGCAAAATAAGGGTCATCTGTTTTACCGGCGATAGCCACACCCCAAACATGGCTTTGTTCAAAGCCGCTGTGGTTTTGTGCGATGAGTTCGTACACGCCGCTATCTTTGCTTAATATCAAAGGCACACCCGCGGCGATGGCTTCCCAACCAACCAGACCAAACCCTTCGTGCCACGAAGGCATGGCCGCCACACTGGCGGATTTGAGGTCTTTAAACAGTTGCTCGCGATCGGTGGTATAAGGTAAGGGCTGTAAGTTGATCACCGCATCGGCATAACCTTCGGCGAATTTTTGCAGATTTTCTTCAGAGGCGGAGTAATGGTCACTATCTTGTGCAGTTAAGTCAAAATTAACCCCTCGCATCAATAATTTGGGCCGTTTCAAAATTGCCTCAGGTTGACCCTGTTGTTTCGCTTGTTTATAACAGTCGGCAAAAGCGGCAACCGCCAATTGGCCTTGTTTGATTTTCGAGGCATCTTTACTAAGGCGACCACTGACAAACATTGAAAAGGAATTGGGCGACTTTTTCTTTGGCTCAATGGCCGCAAGACCGGGGATGATCATATTAACCTCGCCATCCACCATGTCCTCTAATGCATCCCGTAATAAAGGCCCTACGGCCATTAAAATATCGGCGTCATTGAACAGCGATTTTTGATGATTGCGTTTGTCATTGGCGATTGTAGCAATTGTGGCATTTTCGGCAAATGCTTCGTAGTGGTCATAACTCATGTGATGAATCAATGCCGCTCGCCCACCCGCCTGTTTTGCTGCGACCAAAGCCGCTTCGCCGGTAATACGGTCGTGGCCTAACCAGATGGTGTTTTGGGAATTGAATGTGATGCCTTGTTTACCAAGTTCACCGATGGCAGCCAGCGCCTGAGCCTGACCCATATGGGCCTCTGATGGATTGTATGGCAAAGCAACCAGCGTGACTTGCTTACCTTTAGCATCTTCAACATCTTTATCATTCGCGCTGTTAACCACACAAACCACATTGACCTTGCCTTCATAGGCAATGCCCATAGCTTCGAGAAAATCGGCATTAAAAGCATTGATGCCACCATATTGACTGCCCCAATAACTGGCAAAGGTGATTAAGCTAAAGGCTGGTTTCATTATTTGGCTCTTTGTTGATGTTGTCGACTTACTGCTGGCTGCGCTGATATTACGATGTTTTACGGTTTTGAACAATAGCCTTTTGCCCTCAGCCCTTGCCTAAGCTAGAATGCCCCATCTCCTCCTGCTGGACAATATTCAACATGGCACGCAAACGCATATACATCGCATACACCGGTGGTACCATCGGGATGCAAAAATCCGCTCAGGGTTATATTCCAAAAACGGGTTACTTTACCGATTCAATCAATCAGATGCCGGAATTTAAACGCCCGGAGATGCCGCTGTTCGATATCCACGAATACTCGCCGCTCATCGACTCGGCCAATATGTCTCCCGCCGATTGGCAAAAAATTGCCAACGATATCAAGCGCAATTATGACGATTACGACGGTTTTATTGTCTTACATGGCACTGACACCATGGCTTTTACCGCCTCTGCGTTATCGTTTATGTTTGACGGTTTAAGCAAACCCATCATCGTTACCGGCTCGCAAATTCCGCTGTCTGAATTACGCTCCGACGGCCAAGTAAATTTGCTCAATTCTTTGCTGATTGCCGCCAATTATCCCATCAGTGAAGTAGGCTTGTTTTTTAACAACAAACTCTATCGCGGTAACCGCACCACCAAGGTACACGCCGACGGCTTTGGCGCATTCGCTTCATCGAATTACCCTGAACTCATCAATGCCGGAATTAATATTCAACTGATCAATGGCAAGCTTATTGACCCGAATGCCCAAGCCAAAGTCACCACGCTGGCACAAATACAGCCGCAGCCCGTCGGGGTGGTTGATCTTTATCCGGGTATTTCAACCCAGGTGATCGGCCATGTTATCGAACAACCGGTCAAAGCGCTGATCATTCAGAGTTATGGGGTTGGCAATGCGCCACAAAACAAAGACTTTTTGAAGTTATTAACCGAGGCATCTGATAGCGGTATTATCATCGTCAATCGTACTCAGTGTCTGCAAGGCAGTGTTAATATGGCTGGTTATGCCACTGGCAATGCGCTGCGAGACTGCGGAGTAGTTAGCGGATATGATATGACCCTAGAGGCGACCTTAACCAAGTTGCATTATTTGTTGAGCTTGGGCCTTGAGACCGATGAAATTAAGCGCTTGATGGATAAAAGTTTACGAGGAGAGTTGAGCAAAGCGTAGGGTTGGTGTGCTAGATCAAACCAGCGATGGAATAACGTAGGGTGGTCACGCTTTCTGTGCCCACGCGTGACCTTGCAGCCATAAGCTGACCCTACGGTCCTTTAATCCCCAAAGCCTGTAACACCGCCTCAGTATCGGCACCCAAAACCGGCGGGGCTTTATGGTATTCAATCGGGGTTTGTGAAAACTTCACCGGATTGGCCACCATGGGCACTTGGCCAGCAAGCGGGTGCTCCAGTTCAAATAACATATTACGATGCTGTACTTGCGGGTCGGCAAAAACCTCAGCCAAGTTGTTGATTGGGCCGCAAGGCACCTGTACCTCCGCCAATGCGTTTAACCAATGGTCACTGGTTTGACGGATGAACAATTGACACAATAATGGCAGCAATACTGCACGATTCTCAACCCGTAAATGATTGGTTAAAAAACGCGGGTCATCGCCAAGCTCGGGTTGACCCAGCACAATCACACAAGCTTTAAATTGCCTGTCATTACCCACCGCCAGCATCAATTCGCCATCTTTGGTGACAAACGATTGATAAGGCACGATGTTCGGATGGGCGGTGCCATGACGCTGTGGCACTTCGCCACCTATCAAATAATTCATGTTTTGATTGGCCAGCCAAGCCACCTGAGTATCCAACAACGCAAGGTCAATATGCTGCCCTTCGCCCGTTTGATTACGATGATGTAATGCCGCCAAAATACTGCTGACTGAATACATTGCAGTCATTAAATCGGCCACTGCCACTCCGGCCTTTTGTGAGCGCTCACTATCGCCAGTGACTCCCATTAGCCCTCCCCTGGCCTGTATCATCGCATCATAACCTGCGGCGGTAGCATCCGGGCCAGTTTGACCGAATCCGGTGATTGAGCAATAGATGATTTTGGGGTTGGTTTGTTTAGCGCTGGGGTAATCGAGCTGGTATTTGGCCAGTCCACCGACTTTGAAATTCTCCACCACGATATCTGCCTGAGCAATTAATTGGTGAATGATGTGTTGATGTTGAGGATTGCTGATATCCAATGCTAAAGACTGTTTACCCCGGTTGGCACTTAAGTAATAAGCCGACTCGTGGGTGTCCTCACCTGCACTGTTTTTTAAAAATGGAGGGCCCCAATGGCGGGTATCATCCCCACCATTAGGTCGCTCGATTTTCCACACTGTGGCACCAAAATCAGCCAAAACCTGTGTGGCCCAAGGTCCCGCAAGGATGCGGGACAAATCGAGCACTTTGATGTTACTTAATGGTCCCACAGGACCTCCGTCTTAGACGACTACTCTGAGCGACGACCTTTTGGCTTGCTTTCACTGCGACGACCTTCGCCACCGCGATTTTCGCCGCCACGACCACGATTTTCACCACCGCGACCACGATTTTCACCGCCACGACCACCACCGCCGCCACCTTCGCTACGGCCTCGTGAACGACGTTGCTCACCGCCACCACCGCCGCCGCCACCATGACCGCCTTCGACAGCCGAAATGCTGATTTGACGTTTACGAATCTGTACTTTGCTCAAATGGTCTAAAGTGCTGGCCGGTAAACCTTTTGGCAAATCAACCGTACTGAAACTGTCATTCAGTTTAATACGGCCAATCTCTTTGGCGTTGATTTTGGCTTCGTTGGCAATAGCACCAACAATGTCAGAAACCTGAACACCATGTTCACGACCCACTTCAAGACGATAAGTCTGTTTGTTTGAATCATCACGTTGACGGTCACGACCACCACGATCAGCTCGGTCGCCTCTATCAGGACGTTCATCACGCTCGTTGCGGTAAACATCCATCGCCTGAAAATCGTTGCCATCAACCTGTAATGGGCTACGTTCTTGGGCCATGTAGATTAACGCTGCGGTCAATTCAGATTCAGATACTTCTAACTGCTCTTGCAATTTGGTAGCAAAGTCTTGATAGAACTGCAATGGTGTTGACGCCATCACTTCACCGACTTGGGCAGAGAAGTTATCAGCACGACGCTGAGCAATCATTTCTGAACTTGGCACTGGCATTGAAGTCAGTTTTTGATTGGTTGCCCGTTCGATGGCAAACAACAAACGCTTTTCTCTTGGCGTGGTCAGCAAAATTGCTTTACCAGTACGTCCAGCACGACCTGTACGGCCAATACGGTGAACATACGCTTCAGTATCCAGTGGAATATCATAGTTGATAACCAATGTGATACGTTCAACATCCAAACCACGAGCAGCAACGTCAGTAGCGATAACGATATCTAGCTGACCAGATTTAAGGCGGCGAATGGTTTGTTCACGAGCCGACTGATTCATATCACCGTTGATAGGTGCTACAGCATGGCCACGGGCTTCAAGTTTTTCAGCCAATTCGGTCGTCAGTGAACGGGTACGAACAAAGATAATACAACCTTCATACTCTTCACTTTCGAGGATACGGGTTAACGCATCTAATTTTTGGTTATTTCTCAGCATCAAGAATTGCTGGTCAATTCGCTCAACCGTAGAGGTTTTAGAAGCGATTTTAACTTCTTCAGGGTTTTGCAAATATTTACGCGCAATCTTGGCAATAGGTGCCGGCATAGTCGCAGAGAACATGGTTTTTTGACATTCTCGTGGCGCAGCATCCATGATGGTTTCAATATCTTCAATGAAACCCATACGTAACATTTCATCGGCTTCATCAAGGATCAGAGTTTTGATGCCGGTGAGCTTTAACGTGCCTTTGTTCAGGTGATCTAATACTCGACCCGGAGTACCTACAACAACATGAACACCACGTTTAAGCGCGCTGATCTGTTGACCATAAGCTTGACCACCGTAAATCGGCAGAACGTGGAAACCTTTGATGTAACGGGCGTAAGTTTGGAAAGCTTCTGCTACCTGAATCGCTAGCTCGCGAGTAGGACACATCACGATAACCTGCGGTAAACGCTGGTCAATATCAAGTTGGCTTAATACCGGTAAAGCGAAGGCTGCGGTTTTACCCGTACCTGTTTGTGCTTGGCCGATGATATCCTGTTTGTTCAGGATTAAAGGAATAGTGGCCGCCTGAATTGGCGAAGGGGTTTCATAACCCAGTTCGCTGACGGCCTTTACCGTTTCTGGTGAAAGCTGTAAATCAGCAAAAGTTACTTGTGTGGTCATTTGATGCCTCAAAAATAGCCTGCATTAAATTGCAGAGAAATTGGTCATTGCCTGATCATGGAATACAGCTATTTAAACAGTTAAATCAATAACTAACACAGTCACATTTATTCTTTAATCAGGCGTACAGATCGTTTACTTACTTAGTAAGCTTTAACGACGTTTCGCAGGGGCCGGGCCAGGTCTGGCTTTGCCCTGTCTTTGCTGGTACTTGCGTACCGAGCGGCGGATACGAGCCGTCTTGGTTCGTTGATCCGCGCGTCCCAGGTCTTCTGGGATCAAGGTTTTACTTTCATAGGGTAGACCGACCATTTGGCGTAAATAATTTACCGTGGTCAAATTCATTTCTGCCCAACCGCCTTGCGGCAGATGTTTCTCTAGCAGCACTTCGCCGTAGCGAACCCTAATCAGGCGGGACACTTTGCCCCCTTGTGACTCCCACAAACGACGAACCTCACGGTTACGCCCCGAGCTTAAAGTCACGTTGTACCAACGGTTAATGCCTTCACCGCCGGAAGGTTGCACCGAGTTAAATTTCGCCGGGCCATCTTCAAGCTCTACACCTTTACGTAAGGCATTTAACATTTTGTCATCGATTTCGCCAAAGACCCGACATGCATATTCCCGTTCGACTTCGTACTTAGGATGCATTAAACGGTTGGCCAACTCGCCATCGGTGGTAAAAATCAGTAATCCGGAAGTGTTAACATCCAAACGGCCTACCGCTATCCAGCGGCCATTTTTCAGTCTTGGTAGACGATTAAATACAGTGGGACGGCCTTCAGGGTCTTTGCGAGTACACAATTCACCTTCAGGTTTATGGTACGTAAGTACCCGACAAACGGTTTCATCAGCAGTTTCAACTTTGACAATCTGTCCATCAACCCGAATAAGTTGGGCTTCTTCGACACGATCACCAAGTGTTGCCACTTTGCCATCAATACTGGCGCGACCTTCGCTAATCAATAATTCCATTTCACGGCGAGAGCCGATACCGGCCCTGGCCAGTGTTTTTTGCAACTTTTCGCTCATGTGAACCTTCTCAGATTGGGTGGCTTTAAGTTAAATATTAAGGATCCGCCAATAAAGAAGATCCGAAACTGACTTGTCTCTTTACCCTGTTTCTGCGTTAGGAAAAGCGTTGTGTAGAACAACTACACGCCCCTTTGCCTGCCTTGAAACAGAATAAATATCCTGCCTCAGTGTCCGATCTTATTTAATTCTGGACCCTAAAACAGTATATGAATAAATGTGCTGACTTTTTCAATAGTTAAACAATTATGAACGCCAGATATCAAGATACCGACAACATTTATAAAAGAACTGTTGTTTGACGATGCCGCCATTTAGCGGCGCGAGATTATAACAAAGGTTTGATTTATATGCTAGCGGTTATTTGGTCGTTTTCATTTATGCTATCACTCAAACGGCGCAGGGTCGCCTGAACCATATCGGGCGATGGTAATTTCTTCTTCCTCAGTCATATCTACTACTGTGGTCGCCAGTTCGCCGAGGTAACCACCATGAATAATCAAATCGACCTGCCTTTCTAACATATCTCGAATGGCCTCAGGGTCTGATTCGGTTGTCTCAGCATTGGGCATGATCAGTGATGTAGACATCATCGGCTCTCCCAACTCTTCGAGCAGGGCCAAAGCAATGACGTTATCTGGCACCCTAATGCCAATGGTTTTACGTTTGGCGTTGAGTAAACGTTTAGGCACCTCTTTGGTGCCTTTAAAGATAAAGGTATAGGCACCGGGAGTATTGTGTTTTAACAGCCGAAAAGCGACGTTATCGACTCTAGCATAGATGGACAGTTCAGATAAATCTCGGCACATCAGGGTAAAGTTATGTTCTTTGTCGAATTGGCGAATGCGAGAGATTCGATCTAGGGCCTGTTTATCGCCGATATGGCAACCTAAGGCATAACCAGAATCTGTGGGGTATACAATCACGCCACCCTTGTTGACGATATCAACGGCTTGGGTGATCAGGCGCTTTTGCGGGCTATCTGGGTGTATATAAAAAAATTGGCTCATAGGTGACTTCTTTTGGTTGGATGGAGCAACTCTGTATAATGATAGTGCCCGATTACCTTGCTTGCAAAAAATTTATTGATTTACAATGGTTTGGAGGGCAAAAAATTCACATCACCAAGCACTCCAAATAGGGGTATATTTCTCAGATAAATGCAAATTCCTGCCCAATTCACTCCACTGAGTTGGAAAGTGAAAATCAGACCCCACCGACGCCAACAAATCATATTCAAGGCTATAAATGCCCAACTGGGTGCGCTCGGTGGGGGATTGTTGCGATAACGCCACTTCTAAGCCATTACCACCGGCTTGTTTAAATTCAACCATTAAACGGCGCAGCCATTTAGCCGACATATCATAGCGGCTCGGGTGGGCCAATACCGCCACGCCACCGGCGTCATGAATCCATTGCACCGCCGTAGCAACACTGATCCATTCGCTGGAGACATAACCGATTTTGCCGCGTTTCATGTATTTTTTAAATACGCCGTTGAAGTTTTTCGCTTTGCCAATTTCAATCAAATACTTGGCATAATGCGAACGACTAATGGCCGCGTCTCCGGCAATACGTTTGGCATTGACATATGCATCGGGGATACCTGCCTTTTCGAGTCGTTCGCCAATCTCTTTGGCCCGTTGGTGACGATATTCTATCTGCGAGGCCAAACGTGCAATAAATTCAGGGTTATTTTCATCAACATTCAAACCGACAATATGAATTTCAAAACTCTCCCAACGAGTCGAGATTTCAACCCCACTGACCAGTTCTAGCGGCAACTGGTTTTCAGCGATATACTCACGCGCAGGCAAGATGGCGCCAACCGTATCGTGATCAGTAATGGCCAGTATATCAACGCCTTTTTCAACCGCTCGTTCGAGTAATTGTGGCGGTGTAAGCCTGCCATCAGAACAGGTAGTGTGACTGTGTAAATCGTATTTCAAAGCATGTGTCCGGTGAAAGAAATTGTGGCGTAAATAAAATTTGTGGTTGACATTAATGCTGTTATAAAGTCTTATATAGGCTGTTTGAAAGCAAACACCCTATTTATTAAATTGATAAGCAGTCGAGAGCAAAAATGAGCGCCAAGTCTAACACAACAAACAACACAACAACATCTTGGTGGTGGCGCATCCTCTAACGGGCTGTGTGTGATTGTACTTATCTAATAAAACGCATTATGACGAAGCCCGTTTCTTAACAAGAAACGGGCTTTTTTTGTTTCAAAACAGTTAAAAAAGATAACATGAGAATTTTTCAATGACATATTACCTAACTAGATTTGACAACATCAATACTTTAACTGTAAAAACAACCTCGTGGTGGTGGCAACTAAACTAGGGGCCCAGTGACGTGTAGGTAAAATTCACTGATAAGGCCCGCACAATGCGGGCTTTATTATATTTGAACAGTGACAAATTCAACACTAATAGACAACAACTAACAATAACTTTTTATAAGGCGACATTAACAATGATATTTAGTCATGTACGAACCCAGCCCGGTGAAGTGACCAGTATCTCGCTGGCCACCCGCTATATTTCAGACCCATTGGCAATGCTCGGCAAAATTACTGAGCAATCAAAAAATTGTTTGCTACTGGAATCTGCCGAAATCAATTCTAAAGCCCATCTGCAAAGCATGATGCTAATAGATGCCGCGCTTAAAATCAGCTGTCGCGGCCACCAAGTCAGAGTCGACGCCAAAAGCAATAACGGCCATGCGGTATTGACCTTTTTAGCTGAACAATTGGCCGAGTTCGTCACCAAGACCGATGAAAACGCCATCGAAATCAGCTTTAATCGCCCCGACCCACTGCTGGATGAAAATAGCCGCCTAATACACAAAAATGCCTTTGAGGTATTGCGCGCCATCATCAATACCATTAAAACCAATACCGACGACCCGTTTTCATTGTTCCTCGGCGGGGTGATTTCTTATGATATGATTGCCAACTTCGAAGACCTGCCCGACGCCATTGATGGCGAAAACAGCTGCCCCGACTACGTCTTTTACCTTAGCGAAACCCTGCTGTCTATCGACCACCAAGACAATACCGCCCGCCTTATTGGCAATGTCTTTAGTGGCCCGGACGCCATGGCCAACTGTTTTGAAATTGGCAGAAGACTCGAAGACCTGCATCAGCTGTGCGAAAACCATATTGATGATAATGCCGCCAATGACGCCGCCAAACAAAAGATCACCCTTGCGCCGAACGCACTGCAAAACGTCGACGTTGATGTCAGTGATGAAGATTTTTGTCAGACCGTAGAGAAAATGCGCGAACGCATCATCAACGGTGATATTTTTCAGGTGGTGCCCTCACGCAGTTTCAGCGTACCTTG
Source organism: Phenylobacterium sp. (assembly GCA_047617105.1). Classification (GTDB taxonomy): domain Bacteria; phylum Pseudomonadota; class Gammaproteobacteria; order Enterobacterales; family Alteromonadaceae; genus JABSOG01. The sequence continues at coordinate 11,033 of JBLGCB010000088.1, forward strand.
TACTGACTCACTGCTGGCCTATCGCAAGTTAAAGCTGTCTAATCCCAGCCCTTATATGTTTTATATGGCCGATGAAGATTTTGTTCTGTTTGGTGCTTCACCAGAATCATCGCTGAAATATATCAAGCAAACCAATCAGGTCGAAGTGTATCCTATCGCTGGTACTCGTCCCCGTGGTTTTAACGACGATGGTTCTATTAACCACGATTTAGACAGCCGCATCGAGCTGGACCTACGCAGTGATACCAAAGAAAATGCCGAACACATCATGCTGGTCGATTTGGCCCGTAACGATGTCGCCCGCATCTCCGAACCCGGCAGCCGCCATACCACTGAATTGCTCAAAGTTGACCGTTATTCCCATGTCATGCATCTGGTCTCTAAAGTGGTGGGTCAACTGCAACAGGATTTTGACGCCCTACACGCTTATCAGGCTTGCATGAATATGGGCACCTTGACCGGTGCACCAAAAATCAGAGCCACTGAACTGATCCGCGAGACCGAACAAAAACGTCGCGGCAGTTACGGCGGTGCGGTCGGTTATCTCAATGGCAACGGCGATATGGACACTTGTATTGTCATTCGCTCTGCGTTTGTCAAAAATGGTGTCGCCTCGGTTCAGGCCGGTGCAGGTGTGGTCTATGACTCCAACCCACAGGCCGAAGCCGATGAAACCAGAACCAAAGCCCAAGCAGTATTATCTGCCATTCTTCATGCCAACCGTTTAAGCGAACAAGGAAGCTAACCATGTCTACACCATCTAAGACCAAGATCTACTTACTCGACAACTTTGATTCGTTTACCTACAACCTGGTTGACGAGTTTAAACAACTGGGTTTTGAAGTGATTATTTACCGTAACAATGTTGCTGCCGACTATATTTACAACAAAATCGAACAAGAAAACCAGCCTGTAGTGGTGGTACTTTCACCCGGTCCGGGTAATCCACAAAGTGCCGGTTGTCTGCTCGAACTGGTGAACCTGTGTAAAGGCAATTATCCGTTATTTGGCATTTGCCTCGGTCACCAGGCGATTGTCGAAAGTTTTGGTGGTGAAATTGGTTTATCGCCCGAAACCGTGCATGGTAAACTCTCGGCCATCGACCATAAGCAGCACCCAATTTTTGCAGGTTTCCCCCAACGGATAAACGTGGCAAGATACCACTCCTTGCAAGCCACCGAAGTACCGGCAGCCTTAACAGTGATTGCCAATTATCAAGGGATTCCCATGGCCGTGATTAACGAGCAGGACAAAGTACTCGGGTTTCAGTTTCACCCTGAATCGATATTAACCACCCAGGGTTCACACTTAATTAAACAAAGTTTGCAATATTTATCAGGAGAGCAGCCATGAGCCAACAAACAGCCATGAGCGCACAGCAACAGTCGTTAGAATTATTACTCGCCGGTACCTCATTAACCGAGCAACAAAGCGCTGATTTTTTCTCTGATGTGGTTAAAGGAGAAGTCGACCCCATTATACTGTCGTCGTTTCTCACCGCGTTAAAAATCAAAGGTGAAACCCCGGCCGAAATCTCTGGCGCTGCCAGTGCGTTACGTCAGCATTGCGTGGTTTTTCCAGACTGCGACAACTTGAATAACGGCACCGTTAGCCCTGGCCTGTATGCCGATAACTGTGGCACCGGCGGTGACGGTTCAAACACTTTTAATATCTCCACCACCGCCTCTATCGTGGCCGCCGCCTGTGGTCTGCCGATTGTCAAACACGGTAACCGCAGCGTTTCGTCAAAATCAGGTTCGGCCGATATGCTTGAATCATTTGGCGTCAAACTCGATATGGCCCCAGACGTGGCATTTAACTGTTTAGAACAAACCAATTTAACCTTTTTGTTTGCCCCCGCTTACCACAGCGGCATCAGACACGCGATGCCAGTGCGCAAAACCTTGCACACCCGCACCCTGTTTAATATCCTCGGCCCGCTGGTCAACCCAGCCAAACCACCCGTGCAGTTACTCGGGGTATTTATCCCTGAGTTATGTCGGCCAATGGCGCAAGCGCTATTATTGCTTGGCGTCAAACGCGCCATGGTGGTGCACGGCTCTGGCATGGATGAAATTGCCTTGCATGGCGATACCACAGTGGTCGAAATCAAAGACGGCAAAATCAGTGAATACACCTTAACCCCGCAAGATTTCGGCTTCGACACCACCAGCATTGATTTATTGGCCGGTGGCGACCCAGAATTTAATGCCAATATCACCGCTAACTTGTTGGCAGGCAAAGGCACACCCGCTCATAACGCCGCTATCGCGGTAAATGTTTCTGCGCTGCTGTATTTGTTTGGCCAGGCGACTGACTTTAAACAAGGCGCTGATATCGCTTTAAAAATGCTCGCCTCAGGCAAAGCCAAAGACACCATGGATAAGTTCATCAGGCTAAGCCAGCAAAACAGCCAAGCAGGGGGTTAACAACATGGCCAATATATTAAGCCAAATCATCGACCATAAACGCATCGAAGTGGCCGAGCGTAAACAACAAGTTGAACTGTCGACGTTTATTGATCAAGTGAAACCCTCGACCAACTCGTTTTTTGACGCCCTTAACGCCAAAAAAACCACTGGTAAGCCAGGCTTTATTCTCGAATGTAAAAAAGCCTCACCGTCTAAAGGGCTGATCAGAGCCGACTTTAATCTGGCCGAGATTTGTGGCGTTTATCAACACCATGCCACTTGTATTTCAGTACTGACCGATGGCCATTATTTTCAAGGCAGCTTTGACTACCTCGATACCGTGATCAAACAAGTGCCGCAACCGGTGATTTGCAAAGACTTTTTTATCGACACTTATCAGGTCTATCTGGCACGCTTCCATGGTGCCAATGCAATATTGCTAATGTTATCGGTGCTTGATGATACTGAGTATGCCGAATTGGCGACGCTGGCCAAATCACTGAATATGTCGATATTAACCGAGGTTAGCAACGAACAAGAGATGTTTCGGGCGCTGGCTTTAGACGCCAATATCCTTGGCATTAATAACCGTAACTTGCGAGATTTAAGCACTGATACCCGCCGCACCCTTGAGTTGGTTGAACTGATCCCCGCCGACCGACGTGATGAATTGGTGGTGATTTCAGAATCTGGCATCAACAACCACCAGCAAGTAAAACAACTGTCACAAGTGGCCGATGGCTTTTTGGTTGGCAGTTCGCTAATGGCCAAAGACGACATCGACGCGGCTTGCAAACGCATGATCGACGGCGAGCACAAAATTTGTGGCCTGGGCAAACCTGCTGATGCCATCGCAGCCCATCAGGGTGGTGCGACTTTTGGTGGTTTGATTTTTTATCCTAAATCACCTCGTCATACCACGGTTGAGAATGCGGCTACTATCATCGCTGCGGCAGCGCTTAATTACGTAGGGGTATTTGTTAACGAAGACAGCAGCAAAGTGGCCGAGATTGCCACCAAGCTAAAACTGGCGGCAGTGCAATTACATGGCAGTGAGGACCAAGATTACATCGACCAGCTAAGACCACTACTGCCCGAAAATTGCCAAATTTGGAAGGCCAAAGCGATTAAAGACCAGTTACCGGACTTTTCAGAGTCAGAGAGTGTCGACCGTTTTGTCCTCGATACCTTCCATCAGGATTTGCCCGGTGGCAGTGGCCAAACTTTTGACTGGTCGTTGTTAGACCAATTGCCAGCTGACAAACTCTTTATGATAGCTGGTGGCCTCCACCAAGATAACGTGGTTGCAGCCTATCAACATATCAGCGTCGGCCTAGACATCAATTCAGGGGTAGAAGACCAACCCGGTTTTAAGAATCCAGACAAGATTAAACAGATTTTAACCCTTATTACGACTAAGCCTAAACATGGCCTAACCAAGTCTAACAAGCGCACACAGGAGAAGTAAAACAAATGAAAACATTGGAAGCCTATTTTGGCCAATTTGGCGGCATGTTTGTGCCGGAGTTGCTGGTACCAGCCCTTGAGCAACTCGAGCAAGCGTTTATCGAATCACAGCAAGATGAAGCGTTTATCGCTGAATTTACTGGCTTATTGAATGATTATGCCGGTCGCCCAACGCCACTCACTTTAACCCGTAATATCAGCCCTAACCCCAACACCAAAATCTACCTCAAACGAGAAGATTTACTCCACGGTGGTGCCCACAAAACCAATCAAGTATTGGGTCAGGCATTATTAACCAAAAAAATGGGCAAAAAAGAAGTCATCGCCGAAACCGGTGCCGGACAACACGGTGTCGCCACCGCCCTAGCCTGTTCATTGATGGGTTTGAAATGCCGAGTTTACATGGGTGCCAAAGACATCGAACGCCAGCAACCGAATGTATTTAGAATGAAACTGATGGGCGCAGAAGTCATTCCCGTGACCGCAGGCAGTGGCACCTTAAAAGATGCCGTTAACGAAGCGCTCAGAGACTGGGCTGGCAGTTATCAAACCGCCCATTATATTCTAGGCACCGCCGCCGGACCACATCCGTTCCCGACCATTGTTAGAGAATTCCAAAAAATGATTGGCGAAGAAGCAAAACAGCAAATCCTTGAAAAAGAAGGCCGTTTACCCGATGCCGTCGTGGCTTGTATTGGTGGTGGTTCTAATGCCATTGGTATGTTCAACGACTTTATCAAAGAAGATGGCGTCAGACTAATTGGTGTTGAACCTGCCGGTAAAGGTATTGATACCAACCAGCATGGCGCGGCGCTCGAAAAAGGAAACGTCGGCATTTTGCACGGTACTCATACTTATATTATGCAAAATGAAGATGGCCAGATTGAAGAATCTTACTCCATCTCTGCTGGTTTAGATTATCCAGCGGTTGGACCACAACACGCCTACCTTAAAGACATTGGCCGAGCAGAATATGTTTCAGCCACCGATACCGAAGCGTTAGATGCCTTTCAACTGCTGGCGCTAAAAGAAGGCATTATCCCTGCTCTTGAATCATCTCATGCCCTTGCCCATGCCTTGAAAATGGCCGCCAGCACCGATGAAAAGCAAGTCATTGTGGTCAACCTCTCAGGTCGCGGTGATAAAGATTTGGCCCATGTCAGTCAAGTGCTGGCCGAGCAAAAATTACAACAAGAATCACAAAAAGAAGGAGCTTAAAATGAATAACCGTTACGAAGTTGCATTTGCTGAGCTTAAAGAAAAAAATCAAGGGGCATTTGTGCCGTTTGTCACCCTGGGCGATCCAAATTTAGCCACCTCGCTCGACATCATCAAAACCCTGATTGATGCCGGTGCCGATGCGCTAGAATTGGGTTTTCCATTCTCAGATCCAATTGCTGATGGTCCGGTGATCCAAGACGCCAACATTCGCGCATTGGCCGCCGATGTTACTACCAGCCAGTGTTTTGAGTTAATCGCTCAGGTCAGAGAATATGCGCCAAAAATGCCGATTGGTTTGCTGTTATACAGCAACCTAGTGTTTGCCCGAGGCATTGATGCTTTTTATGCCACCGCGAAAAAATCCGGTGTCGATTCGGTGTTGATTGCCGATGTGCCGATTCGAGAAAGCGAACCCTTCAGAACCAGTGCAGCGGCGCATGGTGTCGACCCTATCTTTATTGCCGCCCCAAATAGCCCGCAAAAGACGCTGAAAAAGGTCGCGGAATATGGCCGTGGTTACACCTATATGCTCAGCCGTGCTGGTGTCACAGGCACCGATACCGTGGCAGAGATGCCTGCCAGTGAATTGATTGAGATGCTGGAACAATTTAACTGCCCACCGGGATTGTTAGGTTTTGGTATTTCGACTCCAGCGCATGTGAAACAAGCGCTGGCCTCCGGTGCTAAAGGCACTATCAGTGGTTCAGCAGTAGTGAAGATTATTGCCAATAATTTGGATGATAAACCCAAGATGCTGAGCGAGTTGAGTGAGTTTGTGGTTGCCATGAAAGCGGCGACAGGGTTGTAGGGTGCGATGCAGGGGTGCAAAGCGCCCCTGTGATGCCAAGGCTTACGGGTTTTAATTGACCGTTTAACCTGTCAAACATCAATATCGATTGAATATGTGACCGTTGGATGGGTTGAGAGGACCGGGCTGTCGTTACAGCGAAACCCATCGTTTATCGCCTAATTCCGATGGGTTTCGCCTTAGGCTCTACCCATCCTACTTATATCGGTAACCTTTGTGTCATTTGATGTAATATTGAGCTATATATCCCTGGTTTAAATCCGTAAGCCCTGCCTGCGATGAAATAGTGTATTGATTTGCCTAGAATCTGCTACTAGATTTAACAATGTGCGCATAAATCATGCGTAGTATTAAGTAATTGAGAGTGCACATGCAAACAGCTATAGACGGTGGTTCGTTAAAAAAAGCGACCAATTTAAGTATCAATACACAATTGCTTGCTCAAGCCCGAGAGTTGAAAATAAACCTATCCGCGACTTTGGAGCAGGCGTTAAGAGCAGAAGTCAAAAAACGTCAAGAAAAACAGTGGCTGCAAGACAATAAAACCGCCATTGAAAACTGTAATGAATTTAGCTCAAAACATGGTTTGTTTGCTGATAAACACTGAGTGTTTTAATGGCACAATTCGATCTCTACGCCAACACCGACGCTGAAATTATCGCAGCAATGGATTTTTGGCTCACGAGGGGTTAAGAGGTCATTACGTTGCCAAACCCCAATTGATTTGATATGCCGAAGTGACATTATAGCGCAACATGATGGCTTTATTTGGGATTGGGTATTGGTTGGCGAAAGCCAGACCCAAAAATTAGCCAAACCTTAATACTGGTTTTTTGTTAAGTGCCAACCATTATCATATTTACACTGATAAACTTTTAAATTTATTCCATTTTCTGCAAATAAAATATCAGCTCTAGTTCTGGCATCATTCTTTGAGTTATAGGAATCCTTAGGGTGCCCATCACCTGCCGTACATCGATCACACTTCTTACTCGGCGTTTGTCTTCTCTTTGGTGATAAATGCCATTTGTCGCATTTATCACAATGATATGGTACTAAATCATTTCCATAATATTCCTTGGAATACTCAGCGGCTTCTTGTGCATCATGCTCAAAATAGTATTCGGTAAGAGGTTCTCCTGATGCTTTTCCAAAACATGTTTCGCTTTTCATTCTTTAGTTAACTCCTGATTTCTATGACGTGAATGCTCACGACTTTTAAACTTATGGACTTCCAAAACATTGGCAATGTACCTCGATTCTGATTTCTCAGCTTTAAAACAATTAAAAGGAATAAAAGTGACAGTCTCAATTCTAATATCCTCATTGATCAAAGCACGATTTTCCTGATTGGAAGCCAATTTTCAAATCAGTTATTTCGGTTTTGACGGATTATTCCCCCTCCCACCTCCTGATGAATTCCCTGTCTTACTTGGTGCGTTTGGTGGTGTTTTGCCAGCATTTAGATCTTTCATAACTTTATCCTCACACCCAATTAAGAAAAACATTGCTAAGCACAGGTGCGAGAACTTAACAATATGTTATTTATCTAAGCATTTAATCAAGTAGAGTGGTCATACTTTGTCTACTCCAAAATATTATTTTGGTACGAATACCATTTTTCAGAAATCGTCCACGATAACCGTTGACGAAACGATAAAGCCACTGTCAATACCCGATGTTAATGTCGGTGATTTGGCATTTTCCTATCGCTCAGACAAGTGTACAGTTACTCAAGGTTTGAATATTTGTTATCATGGTTAACGCTATTTATTGATTACATCTTATGCTTAATTGAGAGTATATGCCGAAAATGGATTAAGTCAAATAAAAGAATTAAATTCGTATTTAGAATATTAAAATCTTTGGAATAAATTAAATGAGTCAGTTAGTTACATATAATGCTTTAATGGGGTACGAGCTTGAAAAGGCAAGAAAACAAATGGGTCTGGAACAATCAGAAGTATCGGCAAAAACGGGGATATCGCAACCCGTACTGTCCAGATTAGAAAAAGGGAAGGCATCAATTACGATTGATCAATTATACGTTATTTGTAATGCGTTACGGATCAGACCTGAAGTTATTATTACGGCAGTATCTGTTGCTGTTGATACCTTTGCCGCAGAGGGTAATGTGAAGGTAACAACGACCAAGCGAATAAGTTCTGACGACACAAATACTACTGGTGCAATGCTCACTGGAGCGGCAATTGGTTCAATACTGACATTGTTACTTAACAGAGGTAATAAATAAAACCTTAAAATACGTTTTAAATGAACACTAAGAATTATTGTCTTTAAAGAGGTTGATGATGTCATTTTTTAACTTGAATTACATAGAACGAGATGAATATCTATCGAGCAAAAACGTGGCTGATTTAACTTTAAGGGAGCTTGCCTACGTCCATTTAAACATGAGACATTCATATACCTATTTAAAAAATGATAGACTTTCATCAAATCTTTATGATCTAAATCAAACTCTATCTGCTTCTTTTAGCAACGATCGAACACATGTATACGGTCCTTTAATGACATCGTTTGC
>JBLGCB010000089.1:0-19396 GCA_047617105.1 Phenylobacterium sp.
GGTGACCAGCTGATTCAGTTCTTGTTCCATACGGGCCTGATCGAAACTCAGACTGCCGCTGTTATTGGCGTTGCCGGTGAAGATTTTGGTAAATGTTCGGCTACCTTTGGTCACGGCCACTTTGAATTCGACCACAAAAGCGGCGTGATAGTCAAAACGATTTTGCTCAACGATGGTTTCAAGCTGGTGGACTGATAAGGTGATGGTTTGATTGTTGTTGCTAAAGTTATTGTCAGCAATATTGATGCCCTGAATCTGCAAACCGTTTTGCAAAGCCCCTTTGAGTTTGCTGGCAACGGCTGTGGTGGCCGGGTAGCGTTGTTTTTTGCCATCAGTATCAATCACTTTAAGTAAATGTTGATTGGCACGTTGGTCATCGACCTTAAGGCTGTAAGTTTGGCCGCTATAAATGGTTGGCAACGCATAATGTTGTGCCGGGTTAAAAATCATCTGGCTTGGGGTGGCGCAAGCGCTGAGTAAGGTCGTCAGCAGTGCAACGCAGCCAATGGATAAAAGTGGTTTAAACGGGCTTTTAAAGCGAAAAAAGCCAAACAGGGCTGAAAGGGGGAGATAGGCGATTTGTGTGCGAGTTTTCATCATTATCCTTTATGTGAGGTCTTTTGGGCTGATAACACGGAGAATTTTTTATTACTGTCTAACGTTTGGCAATTGCCAAACAAGCGTTTGAGCTTGGTATGATAAGCCAGAGAACGGTTACCGACAATAATTAATTTTCCGCCGACTTTGAGCACCCGGCGGGCATCTTTAAACATTTGCCAAGCAATATGGTCGGTTACTGCTTGTTGTTGGTGAAAGGGCGGGTTGTTTAGTATCAAATCAACAGAGTCATTGGGTTGGCCAGTTAAACAGTCGTCAACCGTGAACTGACACTGGGCCAGTTGTTCAGGTAAATTGTGTTCAATGGCCGCTTTGGCCGATGCCACTGCCATATAAGATTCATCAACAAACTGGAGCTGAGTTTGCGCTGATTTGGCCAATAAACACAGGCCAATGACACCGTTACCACAACCCAAATCGATGACGTTGAGATTGTCGGTGTGGTTAGGTAAATTGGCCATCAACAATCGGGCACCAATATCAAGGCTGTCGCGCGAGAATACATTGGCGTGGTTGATCAGGGCAAAATGAGTGCCTTCTAAAGGCCATTGCTTAGGAAAGGCACAGCTTTGTGCAGGCTGGCTTTGGCTGGATAAAATCAGCCGAGATTTTTTCTTGGCCAGACTGGTGCTGGTTTCACCGATGTAACGGCCAAACAATGCGGAGGTTGAATTATGAATATCGGTGGTTTTAGCCGCTGCAATGACTGGGGTGCCGGGTTTTAGCCGTTGACTGAGTTGAGACAGGATAAATTCGAGATAACCATTGTTTTTGGGCACTTTGATCAGCACCAAATCAATGTCATCAGGGAGTTCGCTGAGGCTGCTCAGTTGTTGTGGTTTTGGGTTATGGATTGAGTCGTCATCAATGGCTAGGCCATTGTTGTTAAGGTTATAAATCGCTGCTTGGTGAGCGACATAAGAATCACCGAAGTTAAAAAGTGGGTTGTCAGCAAACCAACAGCATAGGGCACCAAAACTGTCGTTAATCAGTAAAATACGTGTTTGTGGGGTTTTTAAGCCATTGTCTTCAATATAATTAATTAGGTACTCATCGGCGGCGTCCCACGCCTGTAAGGTGCGGTTTTTTTGATCCAGTGGCCAGCGATGCAGCGTAAATTGTCGCTCCAGCAAAGATAATTGAGTTGTCATAGGGTCTTTTTTGCGCCAGTTGAAGTTGTTTATGATGGATTAGGATGAATTTTGCCATGTAAGGCGAATTTGTGCCAGTGGTTGGGGTGAATTGATGCAAGATGTCGAACTCGGACGTTATCTGGCTAAGGAGTCATCAATAAATAAAATCCGAAAGTAGGGTGCGCACTGCGCCAGCCTGTGTCAAAACTCCAAACCAACGATGAAATGACGTAGGGTGGTCACGCTTTTTGTGCCCACGCGTGACCTTGCAGTCATAAACAAGCCTTTTTCGAGCATATTCCATGATTCACGGTACTCTTGGAGACTTTTTACACAACCTCGCGCACCATGGACCTCCAGCCATTGTCGTTATTCTGAACCTGAAAATAATCATGAAAGAGGGGTTATGTTTTGTGTATAATAGGGCGTGCCATAATTCCACGTCCATGGTGCGCAATGCGCACCCTACGCCATTTCATAGCAAGAGAACCCCGTGCCATTATTCCAGCAACTTAACCTTCAACCCGGCCTGCCATTTGATGAGCCTGAACTAAGCCAATCACTAAGCCAGTCACTAAGTCAGCCGCGCAGCCACAAAGAAAGCATCCCCATCAAAGACGGTGAATTAAGTTATATCCATGGTTTTTTAGATCAACAGGCGCAAATGCAGTTGTTCGAACGCTTAAAGCAAACGTTGGCGTGGCAGCAAGATGAAATTAAGATTTACGGCCGTCAAATGCCGATCCCCCGGTTGCAGGCATGGTATGGCGACTCATCGAGTGTTTATGCCTATTCTGGCATGTCAATGATCCCCCAACCCTGGACTGCTGAATTAGCCAAGCTAAAACAACAGATTTCTCAGGCCGCCAATGTTGAGTTTAACAGTGTGTTGGCCAACTTTTATCGCAATGGTATGGATAAGGTCGGTTATCACGCCGACAATGAACAAGAGTTGGGGCAGCGACCCATCATTGCTTCGCTGAGTCTTGGTTGTCAGCGTAAATTTGTGCTTAAGCATAATATCAGCGGCGAAAAAGTTGAGCTGCAATTGGGCGGTGGCAGTTTGCTGATCATGGCGGGTGAACTGCAACAATGCTGGAAACATACCCTGCCACAGCAAAAAAGGGTGGTCGATGGACGGATTAATCTGACTTTTCGTTTTACTTACCCCACTAAAATAAGGGATTACCTTCACCACAGGCTGTGATAAAATCTTTCGCCAATTTTACGCGACCTGTGAGTCGGGTGAATTGCTGCCTTTTTTAAGGTAAAGAGAAGTAAATAAGAGGTTAATCATGACCATTCAAAGTACTATCGAACAAAAATTACAACAGGCTTTTAGCCCCAGTTTTTTAGCTGTGGTGAACGAAAGCAATAACCATAATGTGCCGGCAGGCTCCGAATCTCATTTTAAGGTGACCATCGCCTGTGAAGAATTTGCAGGTAAACGCTTACTACAACGCCATCGCGCGGTAAATAAGGTGTTAAGTGATGAGTTGGCCAATCATATTCACGCACTGGCACTACATACTTATACTGAGCAAGAATGGTTGGCGCATAATGAACAGTCCCCCGAGTCGCCAAATTGCTTAGGCGGATCAAAGGCTGAGGCCAAATAATGCCACATCCTCTGTCGCACAATTTAGAGACTCTTCATACCACCATTGAGCGCTTTATTGACCGTCTTGGCAAAGTGATTTGCTGGTTTACCCTAGTGATGGTGATATTGATGACCCTTATCGTATTGTTGCGTTATGGTTTTAATATCGGTTGGATAGCGATGCAAGAATCGGTGATCTACCTCCACGCCACGGTATTTATGCTGGGCATCGCTTATACCCTTAAAGAAGATGAACACGTCAGAGTGGATATCTTTTACCAGCGTTTTAGTGTCAAAAACAAAGCGTGGGTCGATTTGCTTGGTGGTGTGTTGGTGCTGTTTCCGGTGTGTATGTGCTTATTCTACTTTAGTTTTGAATATGTAATGGCGTCGTGGCAATTGTTTGAAGAGTCAGGTGAAGCAGGGGGCATCCCCGGGGTGTTTTTGCTTAAAACCCTAATTTTATTGATGCCAGCGCTGTTGATGCTGCAAGGAGTTGCGACGATTGCCAAGCAAATTCTGATTTTGACCGATGGCTCCAACAATTCCTCTAACAACGCCTCCAGCAATACTTCCAACGATACTTCCAACGATAGCGCTAACGACACCAGCAAGGCGATAATATAATGGAATATGCACCGTTAATAATGTTTGCCGCCGTTTGTGCGGTGTTGATGCTGGGTTATCCGGTGGCTTTATCGCTGGCGGGTACGGCCATTGCTTTTGCGGGCATCGGGATATTAAGTGGCACTTTTGATCCATCATTTTTACATGCCTTACCCAGTCGTATATACGGCATTCTCAATAACCAGACTTTGCTGGCGGTGCCGCTTTTTGTCTTTATGGGCATTATGCTCGAAAAGTCGAAAATCGCCGAAAATCTGCTCGATGCGATGTCGTTAATCTTTGGCCGTTTTCATGCCGGTCTTGGCGTTGCGGTGATATTGGTGGGCATGTTGCTGGCCGCCAGCACCGGCATTGTTGGTGCTACGGTGGTCACTATGGGTTTGATGTCGCTGCCAACGATGATCAAACGGGGTTACAACAAACAATATGCCACCGGAGTGATTGCTGCTACCGGCACGTTGGGGCAAATTATTCCACCTTCTATCGCCTTGGTATTATTGGGCGATGTGTTGTCTACCGCTTATCAACAAGCTCAGTTGAAAATGGGCATATTCTCCCCCGACACCGTTTCTGTCGGCGATTTATTTGCTGGTGCTATGGTACCGGGATTAATGCTGGTGCTGCTGTATATTCTCTACACGCTGGCGATTGGTTTTTTCAAACCTGAACAAGCACCTAAGGTGTGCCGTGAAGATCTCGAAAACTTCGCTCACGATCAATCTACCGGATATATTCTGCTTACCGCGCTGGTGCCACCATTATTGCTGATTTTTGTGGTGTTGGGTTCGATTCTGTTTGGTCTGGCGACGCCGACTGAAGCCTCTGGTATTGGCGCGATAGGGGCGACTCTGCTGGCCATTTCTAAGCGTCAGTTGAGCCAAGAGAAATTACAGTTAGTGATGTTATCGACCGTTAAAGTGACCTCAATGGTGTTTTTGATTTTGATTGGTGCTTCGGTATTCTCGCTGGTATTTCGGGGTTTTGGTGGCGAAGAGATGATTCATGAAGTGTTTAATCAGTTGCCAGGGGGCCAGATGGGCGCTTTGTTATTGGTGATGACGGTGATTTTTTTGCTCGGCTTTATCCTTGATTTTATTGAAATCACCTTTGTGGTGGTGCCCATTGTTGGCCCTGTGTTGTTGGCTATGGGGTTTGATCCGGTGTGGTTGGGGGTGATGATTGCGATTAATCTGCAAACCTCATTTTTGACCCCACCGTTTGGTTTTGCCTTGTTCTATTTGCGCGGGGTGACGCCACCAGAAATTAAGACCACAGATATTTATAAAGGGGTGATCCCATTTATCATCATGCAGTTACTGCTGATGGTGATGTTAACCATCTGGCCAAGCATCGCGACTTGGTTGCCCGGGATTATTTACGGCTAATCAACCTATTTCAACTAACATTTAATCGACAACAAAAAAGAGACAATATTGAATATGAAAAAACTTGCTAATTGGCTGCTGCTGGCCACCGCTTCACTGGGTTTAATCGCTTGTGGCGACAAACCGCAAACGACAGAAGTTACGGCTGCGGCAACACCGCAGAAAACTTACCAATGGAAAATGGTCACCAGTTGGCCGAAAAACTTTCCAGGGCTGGGCGTTACGCCAGAAAATTTCGCTAAAAACGTCGAAGCCATGTCAAATGGTCGGATAAAGATTAAAGTTTATGGTGGCGGTGAATTAGTGCCACCATTAGAAGTGTTTGGTTCGGTTTCTAACGGTACCGCTGAAGTTGGTCATGATGCGGCTTATTATGCCAAAGGTAAATTACCTGCGGCGCAGTTGTTCACCGCCATTCCTTTTGGTATGAATGCGCAAGAAATGAATGGCTGGTTGCATTACGGCGGCGGCATGAAATTATGGGAAGAGTTGTACGCACCGTTTAACCTCATTCCAATGGCGGGTGGTAGCACCGGTAATCAGATGGCGGGTTGGTTTAAAAAAGAAATCAACAGCATTGATGACCTTAAAGGTTTGAAGATGCGAATTCCTGGCCTAGCTGGTGAAGTATTAAAACGTGTTGGCGGCGTGCCTGTCACCCTGAGTGGCGGCGAGTTGTTTACCGCATTACAAAGCGGTACAATTGATGCCACTGAGTGGGTAGGTCCTTATAACGATATGGCCTTTGGTTTGCATAAAGCGGCAGAGTATTATTACTATTCGCCATGGCATGAGCCGGGTGCAACCTTGCAGTTTATTTTCAACAAAGAAGCGTTCGAAGCTTTACCGGCTGATTTACAAGCCATTGTTAGGGTAGCTGCCCGTGCTGCGAATCAAGATATGTTAGATGAATATACCGCCCGTAATAACGCCTCTTTGAACCAGTTGGTGAACAAGCATGGGGTTAAGTTAAAAAAATTCCCAGCGGATGTCATGGCCAAACTTAAAAGCGCCACCGCTGAGGTGATGGCTGAGCAGATTGCTAACGATCCGAAGATGAAAAAGGTATGGGATTCATATCAGGCTTTCTTCGAGCAGGCCCGGGCTTATCACGATATTTCAGAAAAAGAGTATTATCTAACCCGTTAATTTATTAACAGTATTTTATAGGAATAGAAATTATTATGGTTATCAAACCTAAAATTCGTGGATTTATCTGCACCAATGCCCACCCTGTGGGTTGTGCTGAACACGTAAACGAGCAAATTGCTTATGTGAAAAAGCAGGGACCTGTGGCTGACGGCCCTAAAAATGTTTTAGTGATCGGCGCTTCGACCGGTTATGGTCTGGCATCACGTATCACCGCTGCGTTTGGTTGTGGCGCTAAAACCCTCGGTTTGTTTTTTGAAAAGCCGGGCACAGAGCGTAAAACTGGCACCGCAGGTTGGTATAATACCGCTGCTTTTCAAAAAGCGGTAGATGCCGAAGGCATTTGGTCGAAAAGTATCAATGGTGATGCGTTTTCGGATGAACTCAAAGATAAAGCAATTGACACCATTACCGCTGAAATGGGTAAAATTGATTTGATTGTTTACTCGCTGGCGTCACCACGTCGTACCGACCCGGTGGATGGCACTGTGTATAATTCAACCTTAAAGCCGATTGGTGAATCTTATACCGCCAACACGCTAAACACTTCAACCCGTGCGATTGAAACCATGAGTGTGGAGCCTGCCAACGATAAAGAAATTGCCGACACCATCAAAGTGATGGGCGGTGAAGACTGGGAACGTTGGATTGACCGTTTACAACAAGCCGATTTGCTGGCTGAAAACTGTCAGACTGTCTCTTATACCTACATTGGCAAAGAGCTGACTTGGCCAATTTACGGCAAAGCGACCATTGGTAAAGCCAAAGAAGATTTGGATCGCGCTGCTGCGGCCATTTCGCAAAAGCTGGCGACAGTGAACGGTAAAGGTTACGTGGCGTCGTTAAAAGCGTTGGTGACTCAGGCCAGTTCTGCCATTCCAATCATGCCACTGTATATCTCATTAATGTACAAAGTGATGAAGGCAGAAGGCACCCACGAAGGGTGTATCGAGCAGATTTATGGTCTGTTTGGCCAATGTTTATATGCTGACTCGCCGATTATGGATGACGCAGGCCATTTGCGTATGGATGGCAAAGAGTTAGCCGACCATGTACAAAAGCAGATTGCCGACTTATGGCCTCAAGTGACCACTGACAACATCGATGAGTTAACCGATTATAAAGGTTATCACAGCGAGTTTTTGCGTTTGTTTGGTTTTGGTTATGAACATGTTGATTATGAAGCTGAAGTTGAGACAGTGTCTGATTTCAACGGCTTAATCTAATCTCGTTCCTCGCTTTTATAAGGTGTGGCATTAAGTGATTTAACCTCGTTCCTCGGTTATTTTTGTGGATTTTAAAAAGGCAGCCTGCGGGTTGCCTTTTTTATGTGGTAAATGGCTAACGTACGGGGATTTGACGTACTTATCGAATGGCGTTATGATGGTTCATCATTTAGACAGACGTTAATTTGAGTTATGGGAGAATAAAGCAATGGCAGCAACAGCACGCATCGAAATGCGAGTGAGTCCTGATATTAAAAGTGAAGCTGAGCGTGCAGCCGCTTTATTAGGAATGAAAAGTCTGACAGAATTTATCACGCAGGCGGTTCACGAAAAAGCGCAAGCAGTGATTCAATCACAAGAGCGGTTAATACTGAGCAATGATGTTTTCGATCAGTTTTATGCTGCCTGTGAGGCGCAAGTCAGCCCCAGCGAGAAGATGAGGTCTTTAGCAGAAAAAGTTGATAGACAAGGGTTTAAATGAAACCACTAAAGCAATTCGTACCTCTAGATAAAAAGCAGCATGATAGAAAATCGTTTGACTGTGGTAATAATGAATTAAATCGTTTTCTATCGCAAAACGCCAAACGTGGTATGGACGCCAGAGTTAATTTCACTTGGGTATTACCCGCGGCGGGTATTCCCAAAATACGCTCAAAACCTATTTGCGCTTATTACACCATCTCGGTTTGTCATATTGAACGAGATATTTTGCCTGACAAAATTGCCAAATCATTGCCGAGATATCCGTTGCCCGCCTTTATTTTAGCGCAATTAGCCGTTGATAAGCGTTGTCAAGGGCAGGGACTTGGTGATGTTGCTTTAGTCAATGCGCTTCGACGGTGCGTGCAATTAAGCCAAAACGGACAAGTTCCGGGAATTGCTGTTATTCTTGATGTTGTTGATGACAATGCAATGGCATTTTATCGACGATTGCCAGACTTTGAATTACTTGATGATAACGCTTCTATGTTACCTAGGCTATTTTTACCAATAAAGGTTGTTGAGCGAATATAACTCTTCTTTCGATGTCAGATGAGCACCAGACAAAGGCTTGCCCAGAACGAAGAGGTTGGTAAGCATCATTCATGAAGCAACTTCTTTGTCGCCTGATCCCCAATCCCCATCGGTACACAAAATCAAAAAAAATCTCCTTCAATATTGCCTTTTTTGATGCAGCTCAACTATCAGTTGATTAATGGCGTTAATTATTACAAATGAGATTGATTCGCATTACTAATCGTGTTCTAATACTCGGCGTATAAATCACCTCAATAACTACTTGGAAAGCTGCACATGATTCTTAAAAGGTCACTAATCTCAATTGCTGTATTATCCCTTCTGTCTGCCACGGCCAGTGTTTATGCTGACGATGCGGGCGGCTTTGAACAAATCTCCATCATTGGCTCTCATAGTAATGTCAATGACATCCCTGGCTCCGGCGCTTATCTGACCACCGAAGATATTAAAGAATTTGAATACACCGACATTATGCGCGCACTATCCTCTGTGCCCGGTGTTTATGTGATGGAAGAAGATGGTTATGGCCTTCGTCCAAACATCGGTATGCGTGGTGTGCCACTCGATCGCAGTGATAAAATCACCGTGATGGAAGATGGCGTGTTGGCTGCCCCTGCCGCTTATTCTGCTCCTGCGGCGTATTATTTCCCTACCTTTGGCCGCATGACGGCACTCGAAGTGCTTAAAGGTTCTTCTAGTGTGATGTATGGTCCACGCACCACCGGCGGCGTTATCAATATGGTGTCTCGCCAAATTCCTGATAAAGTGCTCACCGGTAGCATGGATTTGAGCGTTGGCGAAGATGGCTTTCGTAAAATACATGGTTATGTTGGCGGTGCCAAAGATGATCTGGGCGGGTTGTTTGAAGTTTTCCGCTATGAAGCCGATGGTTTCAAAAAGCTGCCAGTTGACCGTGACAGCGGTTTTGAGAAAAATGATGTCATGGGCAAGTTCCGCATGAGCTTTGGTGAGCATGATCACCAGCGTGTTGAGCTAAAAGTGAAATACTCTGACGAAGAATCAGATGAAACCTATCTCGGTCTGGTCGAGCAAGACTTTAACGATAAACCTTATCATCGTTATGCTGCATCACAGTTGGATGAAATGCTCACCGAGCACAAGAGCTACCAGCTTAACTATGAATATGAGTTCTCCAATCACAGCGAATTTAACCTCACGGCTTATCGCAATGACTTTCATCGTAACTGGTATAAAGCCAGCAAAGTAGGTGGCAAGAGTTTAGGCAGTGGCGCAGAACAAAATGCCGCCGATTTTGATAATGGCTTGGTCGATAGCCTAGCAGTGCAAGTCAAAGCCAATAATCGTGATTATTTATCCCAAGGTGTTCAGGTGCAGTTGATTACCGACCTTGATGATCACCACATGACGTTTGGCCTGCGTATTCATGAAGATGAAATGGACAGATTTCAGTGGGTCGATAAATATAACCTCAATAACGACAAAACCATGACGGCCACCAGTGCAGGCGTACCAGGCACCGATTCTAATCGGGTTGACAGCGCGTCAGCGGTGGCGATTTATGTGCATGATGAATACACCTACAACGATTTGGTGGTCAGCGCAGGCTTACGTTACGAAGATATGGATATTGAACGTGATGACTGGGGCAAAGCCCTCGAAAATGTCGGTCGAACCAATGCACCAGCTACTCATAAAGAAAATTCAACTAAGGTATTCATCCCTTCAGTGGGTTTCACTTATAACCTCAATGATTCGATGGTGTTGTTGGCGGGGATGCAAAAAGGTTTTGCCCCGGCATCTCCGGGTAATGCCGATGCTGAGGAAGAAAAAGGCTGGAACTATGAAGCGGGTACACGTTTCTCCAACGGTGACCTACGTGGTGAAGTGATTGCCTTTTACAGTGATTACAGCAATATGCATGGTAACTGTACCGCCAGTCAGAGCTGTGACGAAGAAAATATTGGTAACCAGTACAATGCCGGTGAAGTGCAAATTCAGGGCATTGAATTCAAAGCAGATTATAAATTCTCTGTGGCTAAGTTCGATATGCCAATGTCATTGTCTTACACTTATTCAAACAGTAAATTTCAAAACGATTTTGAATCAGACTTAGGTATCTGGGGTGATGTGCTGGCAGGTTTTGAAATGCCTTACATCCCAGAACAGCAGTTGCAGTTTAATGTTGGCTTGAACGATGATAACTGGGATTTGTCGCTCTCTGGTCGTTATCTGGCCGAAATGCGCACCGTCGCAGGGCAGGGTAGCATTACTGCGGGTAATAACATTCCTTCACGTACCGTGTGGGATATGTCAGCCAAGTACAAGTTTGATGATAATCAGAAGGTGTATTTGTCGGTCGATAATCTGTTTGACAAAGCGTATATCGCCACGCGTACCCATGGTGGCATTCAACCAGGCAAATATCGTACCTTGCAGGTTGGTTATACGTATACCTTTTAAGGTAGGGTGCGCACTGCGCGAAGCTGTGGAAAAGCCTGATTTGACCGTAGGATGGGTAGAGCCTTAGGCGAAACCCATCAGAATCTGGCAATAAATGACGATTTTACGGCTATTTTTGACACCAATGATGGGTTTCGCTGCGCTCTACACCATCCTACGTCTATTAAATTAACAGCCTAGCGCACCATAAGCGTGAAATGAAGCCAAACCCTCTGTGCACCCTACAACAACTCTTCAAACACTACACACTGATCCGATCACTTCCAACTTCGCTAATTTGTAAGCAGATTTTTCCTTTTGCCATAGAAAAAGAAGGGTTATTGCTGTAGAATGCCGCCGCAAACCGAATATGAATTTTACTGTGATTTTTTTATCGAAACCCCTTATTTGGGGTCGAGTGGTCAAGGTGCATTTTTTTCATTCGCTTATTAATAAGCTAGAGCATCGGATAAATCCATGACAGCGATGATAAAATCAGCAGTTGCAACTGTGGGCAAGCTCAATCGCCGGCAGCCATAGTGAACTCATTTTTTCTTAAATTAAAAGCAAAGTAAGCGTATGATGAAACTGAAAAAAGGTCTGGACATCCCCATCAATGGGTCTCCACAGCAGGTCATCCATGATGGACCTGTATTGAAAACTGTTGCCGTGCTCGGTGAAGAGTATATTGGTATGCGACCCTCGATGCGAATTCGTGTCGGTGAGCGTGTGCAACAAGGTCAGGTGATTTTTGAAGATAAAAAAACACCCGGCGTTAAATATACTGCACCTGCCAGTGGCGAAGTGATTGAAATCAACCGTGGTTCTAAACGGGTGTTGCAATCTGTTGTTATTAAGATTGAAGGTAAAGAAAAAGTTGCCTTTGCGAAATACAACAGTGGCGACCTGGCCAATTTAGGGCGCGATAAAGTGGTTGAAAACTTGGTTGAATCGGGTTTGTGGACCGCGTTGCGTACCCGCCCATTCAGCAAGGTTCCTACACTTGACAGTGAACCTGCCGCGATATTCGTCACTGCCATGGATACCAATCCACTGGCCGCAGATGCCGAATTAGTGATCAAGGAAAACGAGGAAGCCTTTAAACACGGTTTAACCGTGCTTTCCCGTTTGAGCACTAAAGTGCATGTGTGCAAAAAAGCAGGCAGTACTATTCCTAGCGTCTCTATTGGTCATGTCAAAGAGTACGACATCGACGGCCCACACCCTGCGGGTCTCGCCGGTACGCATATCCATTTCATCGACCCGGTAGACGCCAGTAAAACGGTTTGGTCTGTCGGTTATCAGGATGTGATGGCGTTTGGTGCCTTGTTTACCACCGGTAACCTAGATAACCGTCGTGTTATCTCTGTCGCTGGTCCCGTAGTGAAAAATCCGCGTTTGATCCGCACCCAATTGGGCGCAAATACCAATGAATTGACCGCCGGTGAACTAGAAGGCGATGATAATCGCATTATTTCTGGTTCTGTTTTATCTGGTGTGGCCGCTCACGGTGTTCATGCTTATTTGGGCCGATACCACAATCAGGTTTCTGTGTTGGCCGAAGGCCGCGAAAAAGAACTGATGGGTTGGATTGCACCAGGTTCTGATAAATTCTCTGTTACCCGCTCATTTATCTCTCATTTAAACCCTAAGCGCTTGTTCAATATGACCACCTCTACGGGTGGTTCTGATCGTTCCATGGTGCCACTGGGTAACTATGAAAGAGTGATGCCACTGGATATGTTACCAACCTTGCTGTTGCGTGATTTATTGTCAGGTGATAACGATGGTGCCGTCAGTCTCGGCGCGTTAGAGCTGGATGAAGAAGATTTGGCACTGTGTACGTTTGTTTGTCCGGGTAAATATGAATACGGACCAATCTTGCGTGAATGCCTCACCACTATTGAGAAGGAGGGCTAAAAATGGGTTTAAAAAAGTTTCTCGAAGATGTCGAACCGCATTTTGAAGCGGGTGGCAAATATGAAAAATGGTATGCGTTGTATGAAGCCTTCGCGACCATTATGTATACACCAGGATTAGTGACCAAAAGCAGTTCACATGTGCGCGATAATATCGACTTAAAACGCATCATGATCATGGTTTGGTTGGCGGTATTCCCGGCGATGTTTTACGGTATGTATAACATTGGTTTGCAATCATCAGTGGCGTTGGCCAGTGGTTTTAGCTTGCCGGACATATGGCAGGTTGGCTTGTATGAATTCTTCGGCGGTGAGTTGACGGCGACTAGTAGCTGGTTTACTCAAATGGTATATGGTGCTTTCTTTTTCGTGCCAATCTATGCCACCGTGTTTATTGTTGGTGGTTTTTGGGAAGTGTTGTTCTCAATGGTTCGTGGCCACGAAATCAACGAAGGTTTCTTCGTGACGTCGGTATTGTTCGCGTTAATCCTGCCTGCCACTGTGCCTTTATGGCAAGCGGCTTTGGGGATTTCCTTTGGTGTGGTCATTGCCAAAGAAATCTTTGGTGGTACCGGCCGTAACTTCCTTAATCCAGCACTCGCTGGTCGTGCATTTTTGTTCTTCGCTTATCCTGCACAAATGTCTGGCGATAGTGCCTGGACTGCTGCTGCTGATGGTTTCTCTGGTGCGACTATGCTCAGTAAAGCCGCTTCGGGTGGTTTGGACTATTCCGATATGAATCTGTGGTGGAATGCCTTTATGGGTAACATCCAGGGTTCTGTGGGTGAAACCTCTACCGTAGCATTGCTGATTGGTGGCCTGTTCATCATGTATATGCGCATCGCCTCATGGAAAATCGTGATGGGTGTTTTCGCCGGTATGTTAATGACCAGTTCACTGTTTAATGTTATCGGTAGCGATACCAATACAATGTTTGCCATGGCATGGCACTGGCACCTAGTGTTAGGTGGTTTTGCTTTTGGTATGTTGTTTATGGCGACCGACCCGGTATCTGCTTCGTTCACTGAGAAAGGCAAGATTTGTTACGGCTTGCTGATTGGTTTTATGGTGGTATTGATTCGTGTGGTTAATCCGGCATTTCCGGAGGGCATGATGTTGGCGATTTTGTTTGCTAACCTATTTGCACCACTATTCGATCACTTTGTCGTTCAAGCGAATATTAAACGGAGGGCTGCTCGTGTCTAATAAAGAAAGTTTTGGAAAAACCCTTGGCGTAGTCATCGCCGTCTGTTTTGTTTGCTCAATCGTAGTATCTGGCGCAGCCGTTGGTTTGCGCTCAGAGCAGCAAGCCAATAAATTGCTCGACAAACAAACCAATATCCTTGAAGCGGCGGGTCTACTGGCCAAAGCCAATGGCGATATTGTTGCTACCTTTGAAAAGTATGTTGAAACCAAAGTGTGGGATTTAGACACACAAAAGTTCACTGATACCTTTCATGGTACTACCGATCCAGCGGTTTATGATCAATATAAAGCGGCCCGTAAAGACGGTATCAGACCTGATGACGATTTTGCTAAGCTGATTCGTCGTCCTAATAAGGTCTCGGTTTATTACGTTAAAGATGATGCTGGACAAACCACCCGTATCATTTTGCCGATTAACGGCAGCGGTCTATGGAACATGATGTATGCGTTCCTAGCGCTTGATGTTGATGGCAATACAATTAAAGAACTGGTGTATTACGACCACAAAGAAACACCGGGATTGGGTGGCGAAATTCAAAACCCTAAATGGAAAGTGTTGTGGCACGATAAAAAGCTGTTTGATGGTGCCGGTAAACTGGCCATCAAAGTGATTAAAGGCGGTGCAAAACCCGGTGATGTACATG
The DNA here is from genome assembly GCA_047617105.1 of Phenylobacterium sp. Taxonomy (GTDB): domain Bacteria; phylum Pseudomonadota; class Gammaproteobacteria; order Enterobacterales; family Alteromonadaceae; genus JABSOG01. Next base: position 14,946 of record JBLGCB010000089.1, read on the forward strand.
GCGTGGATGCAGTGTCAGGCGCAACTTTAACCAGTAACGGCGTGCAAAAGTCGTTGAACTACTGGTTAGGCAAAGAAGGGTTTGGACCTTTCCTCGCACAACTTAAGCAAAAGGGGGCGTGATCATGGCTAGCTCTAAAGAAATGAAAGACGCATTGTTGGGTCCTGTTTTTAATGACAACCCAATTGCATTACAAATCCTGGGTGTCTGTTCTGCCCTAGCGGTGACCACCAAGCTTGAAACGGCTTTGGTCATGGCGTTGGCTTTGACCGCGGTAACCGCGTTTTCAAACCTGTTAATCTCGGTTATTCGTAACTTTATCCCATCAAGTGTACGTATCATCGTGCAGATGACCATCATCGCCTCTTTGGTGATAGTGGTTGACCAAATATTGCAAGCTTTCGCCTATAGTGTGGCCAAAGAGTTGTCGGTATTTATCGGTCTTATCATCACTAACTGTATCGTCATGGGCCGGGCAGAAGCATTTGCGATGAAAAGCCCACCACTGCTGAGCTTTGTTGATGGCATTGGTAATGGTCTTGGTTATGCCGTGGTATTGATTGTGGTTGGTATCATCAAAGAACTGTTTGGTTTTGGCACCTTGCTTGGTTTTGAAATACTGCCGTTGGTACAAAACGATGGTTGGTATCAAGCGAATGGTTTGTTGATTTTGCCATTTAGTTCATTCTTTGTTATTGGCGGATTTATCTGGGTTCTAAGAACCTTTAAAACCGACCAAGTCGAACCTAAGGAGTAAGCGTGATGGAACATTATTTAAGTTTATTAATTCGTTCGATGTTTATCGAGAATATGGCTTTGGCCTATTTCCTCGGTATGTGTACTTTCCTGGCGGTGTCTAAAAAAGTGACTACCGCAATGGGTCTTGGTGTGGCGGTTATCGTGGTATTGACGATTTCTGTACCAGTGAACCAAGTGATTTATCAGAATATTTTGGCACCAGGTGCATTGGAGTGGGCTGGGTTACCAGAAGCCGATTTAAGCTTCTTGGGTTTCTTAACCTATATCGGTGTTATCGCGGCATTAGTACAAATTCTTGAGATGGTATTGGATAAATACTTCCCGGTTTTGTATGACGCACTGGGCATCTTCTTGCCGTTGATCACCGTTAACTGCGCCATCTTTGGTGGTGTTGCGTTCATGGTACAGCGTGATTATAACTTTGCCGAAAGTGTGGTTTACGGGTTTGGTAGTGGTGCCGGTTGGGCATTGGCTATTACGCTGATGGCTGCGGTACGCGAGAAGCTTAAATATGCGGATTTCCCTGAAGGGGTTCGTGGTTTAGGTTCGGTGTTCATTACTGCTGGTTTGATGGCGCTGGGTTTCCAGTCGTTTTCTGGTATTTCACTTTAAGGCTAGGGAAATAAATAAAGGTTCAAAATTTATTTATTTCCGGCCGCTTAACTTTTAAAGGAAAAGTTGATGCAAGAGATTATTCTTAGCGTAGGCATGTTTATCACCATCGTCGTTGCCCTGGTAGTGATGATTTTAGCCGCCAAATCTAAATTGGTGGCCTCAGGTGATATTAGCATCCTGATTAATAATGACCCGGATAAAGCACTGACAACAGGTGCCGGGACAAAACTGTTGGGTGTGTTGGCAGATAACGGCATTTTCGTATCGTCAGCATGTGGTGGTGGTGGTTCTTGTGGCCAGTGTACCGTGACCATTAAAGAAGGTGGCGGTGAAATTCTGCCGACCGAGCTTGACCATATCAGCAAAGGTGAGGCCCGTGCAGGTTGTCGTCTTTCTTGTCAGGTTAATGTTAAACAAGACATGAAAATTGAGTTGCCAGAAGAAATCTTTGGCATTAAAAAGTGGGAATGTTCAGTTCGTTCAAACGACAACAAAGCCACTTTTATCAAAGAATTGGTGCTTGAAATTCCTGATGGCGAGAGCGTACCGTTCCGTGCCGGTGGTTATATTCAAATTGAAGCGCCAGCGCACCATGTTAAATATGGCGATTTCGAAGTGCCAGCAGAGTATCGTGGTGACTGGGAACGTTTTGGCTTCTTCAAGCTTGAGTCTAAAGTTGATGAAGAAACCATTCGTGCTTATTCAATGGCTAACTATCCGGACGAAGAAGGCATTATCATGCTTAACGTGCGTATTGCGTCGCCGCCGCCGAATAACCTGACCTTACCACCGGGCAAAATGTCTTCATTTATTTGGAGCCTTAAAGAAGGTGATAAGTGTACTATTTCTGGTCCATTTGGTGAGTTCTTTGCTAAAGAGAGCGAAAACGAAATGGTCTTTATTGGTGGTGGTGCTGGTATGGCACCGATGCGTTCACATATCTTCGATCAGTTGGATCGTATTAAGTCCGATCGTAAGATCAGCTTCTGGTATGGTGCGCGTTCGAAGCGTGAAATGTTCTATGAAGACGATTTCGACACTTTGGCCAAAGGCAATGAAAACTTTGACTGGCATGTGGCCTTGTCTGATCCACAACCTGAAGATGACTGGACCGGTTACACTGGTTTCATTCATAACGTGTTGTTGGAAAACTATCTTAAAGATCACGATGCACCAGAAGATTGTGAGTTCTACATGTGTGGTCCTCCGATGATGAATGCTGCGGTGATTAACATGCTTAAAGAATTAGGCGTGGAAGATGAGAACATCATGCTGGACGACTTTGGCGGATAAAATCCCGAGCGTTCTCGCTAGGGCTCGAAAGCTCAGGCTTTTATTAGTTTTTAAGAGCACGAGCTAAGAGCAAAGCAAGGGTGGTATGTAGGGTGGGCACGTTTTTGGTGCCCACGCGTAACGCACCAGTCAAAGACAGACTCTGTTATCAGTATGTAGGGTGGTCACGCTTTTTGTGCCCACGCGTGACGCACCAGTCAAAGACAGACTCTGTTATCAGGGTTGCACCAATCGAAGGCAACCTCTATTATCAGCACAAAGAGATTAAATGAAAACACACAATTTATATAAATTGGTCAATAAAAACAAATGGTTAGCTCTTGGGCTAGCCATTGTTGTTTTTGGCACCGTATCCTGTGGTAAAACGCCGACAGCTCAGACACAAGAGTTTCAAGGCCGTACCATGGGCACCACTTTTATGGTCAAGGTCGTGACCGAAGAAACATTGGACCATGAGGCGATTTTGGCCGATATCAATGCTGCGTTAGAAGATGTTAACGCCAAGATGTCGACTTATCGTAATGATTCTGAATTAACCCTATTTAACCGTTTTGATTCGGTTGAGCCTTTTAAGGTGTCAGCCGAAACCGTGGCGGTGGTCAGAGAAGCCAAACGGGTAGGGCAGTTATCTGCGGGGGCACTGGATGTCACGATTGGACCCTTGGTGGATTTGTGGGGTTTTGGTCCAAAGAAACGTGAAGGTCAAACACCCTCTGAACAAGAGATTAAAGAAGCTAAGGCGAAAACCGGACTGGCACAGTTAACGATCACTGATGCTACTTTGCAAAAAGGCTTTGGTGAGCTAGAGATTGATTTATCTGCGGTGGCTAAAGGTTATGGCGTCGATCAGGTCGCTGAGTTGTTGCTGGCCAAGAACCTCAATAACTACTTAGTTGAAGTGGGCGGTGAAATGCGGGTATCTGGCCATAAGGCCGATGGCAGTAATTGGCAGGTGGCGATTGAAAAGCCAGTAGCCGGTGAACGCACGGTAGAGTTGGTGATTGCGCCGCAGAACAACGGTGTGGCAACCTCTGGTGATTATCGCAATTACTTTGAGCAAGATGGGATACGTTATTCTCACACCTTAGATGCGACGACAGGCAAGCCTATAACTCATCGACTGGCGTCGGTGACGGTGATCCATCCTTCGGCGATGACAGCCGATAGCTTAGCCACCGCGATTAATGTGTTGGGGCCTGAAAAAGGTTTTGCACTGGCCAAAGCCAATCAATTGGCTGTATACTTAATCGTCAAAACTGACGATGGTTTTACCGCCAAGTACACCGAACAATTTAAACCGTTTATGGTCCAATAAGCTTAGGTTTAATAAACGAATATCATGAGGAATATTTTATGACAACATTTTTGATGACCTTTGGGGTTTTTCTTATCGTCACTGTGGCGATGTCGGTGGGTTATATCTTCCAGAAGAAGAGCATTGCTGGCAGTTGTGGTGGGTTGGGCGCATTGGGTATTGATAAAGCCTGCGATTGCCCTGAACCTTGCGATAAACGCCGTCGTCGTATGGCCAAAGAAGCGGCTAAAGAAGAAAAGCAAGCACAATGGCAGAAAGATCGCATCATCTAATGCTTGCGTGTAGGAGTACTGTGCAGGTAAAAATACATGGATGTATTAGTGCCTGTGTACAGGTATACCCAACCCCCTTTCTAAAGTGCTATCGATAAAAAATAATTCAGGTATTGACGGATCTCCTCTTTAATTTTACTAGTAGATTAAAGCATACTCTTACGATACTTTTGTGTCTGTTTTGGCCCACCCCTGGT
>JBLGCB010000090.1:0-19240 GCA_047617105.1 Phenylobacterium sp.
TGGTAAATACCGGTATTATGTCTGGTGTTCAATGTATGCGCCCAATTGTATATTTTTCTTTAATGTTGTTTATGAACCTTGTTGTACTTGGTTTGATATGGACAAGACCAATAACCTTTAGTCAAATAGGACCATTTAAACACCGTACTGGATGGACGATAACAAACGCTGACGATATGATCGGTTTGGTGTTTATCTTAATGATCGTATATGACATTTTGTTAGTCATCGAACAATCATTAAGATATTTGGGCTTTGATGCCCGTTGGTTTTATGACCTGTATGAAAATATACAGCTTGGATTTGGTGTAATATCAATTGCGGTACTTATGGGGATTATTTCCAATGACAAAACCACTAACAAAAGTAAGACAAGGAGTAAATAGAATACAAAGAGGTCAATAATACGATCCATTAGTAATATCTCAAATGTTGGTAAACCATCAATTTACTGCTGATACCACTCTAACCATACATTACCAATCAAACCACTATCATATACTCACGGCTATCTGATATATGATCAATGTACTATCATATAGATGTTGACCAATCTAAAAGATAGGATTATCATATAGATCCTAAATGATAGACTAGTCAAACGAGAGTAGGCCATATGCAATACATCTATGCCAGAACATCAACCACAGATCAAAATGTAAAACAGCAAGTTAGCTACCTACAAACACGATACAAGGCTGATAAAGTATTCTCTGATCAATCTACTGGTAAATCACTTGATCGCCCTGGCTTCAACTCAATGCGCTCTACAGTTGTTGCTGGTGATTCGGTCATCGTTCAAGACTTATCACGGATCGGCAGAAACACCACTGAGGTATTAGAGTTCGTTGATGAAATGACAGCCAAGGAGGTTGGCATACAGATAGACGATTTAGGCCAGATAGATATCACCTCAAGCGCTGGCAAAATGGTATTAACCACACTGGCCGCTGTGGCCACTATGCAACGCGAACAGATGTTAGAGAAGCAAGCTATCGGTATCGCTACCGCAAAAGCCAATGGTAAGTTTAAAGGTAAACAACAGACACAAGCGACCATTGATAAGTGTGTAGCTGCACTTGGTTACATTGATAAGGGATTAAGTAAAGAGGCGGCAGCGAAGGCCGCAGGGGTTGGTGTGGCAACTTTATATCGTTTTATCAAGGCTCAATCCGATCAATAAAGTGCTTGTTATGGTAACAGGTATAGTACATACTTCCGGCTCGAATTAATAACGAGAAGAAAATAAGTATGGAAATTATTGATAAAATTCAAAAGTGTATAATAGAGATATTACCTGAAAATGCATCAATGAGCTGTGAGCCTGAAATAGCTTCAGAAGTTATTTATTTCGTAGATTATCAAATCGGTAGCAAGAAACTACGAAGGTGTATTAAGTTAAGCACAATGGATGCAGAAGATATAGGTAAGGAAGAAGGAATGTATTTGGAAACTCGTCTTAAAGGATTAACTTCGCATCTTAAAGAGGTATTAAGTACAGTAAGCAATGACGATGTATTGATTCCTCCTTATACGCAGCCTGTGATGATATAGGCCACTTTAACTTCAAGTCTTGAGGTTTCAAAATGTGAATATAATGGGCTTATGTAGATATTTTAGAGTTCTTCTGATCGTTAAGGGGCGCATACAGTACTACACTAAGCCCCGTTTGAGCGAATTGGTTAATTTTTTTATTTTTATGTATTCTCAATTACCGTCTGATACCGAAACTTCCATGATAGTTTTGGTAATAGTTTTTCACTAGAACGGGTTAATTCACGTAACTGATTAAATTCCCTGTATTTGATGCCATCGTTATGTATCATTTCCTCAGAGGCTCTTATTACTCTTCTGAATTTATGAGACGGATAATAAATTTTGCCTTCAATCCCACCTGATACAGGCAGCGAAAGATCCTTACCAGAAAATCTTAATTGGTATTCTTCAGGACTTAATAGAATGACTGACAAACTAGCCAACCCTGTTCTGCTCAACCTTTGAACCTGCAATTTAGTGTCACAATCACCACCCGATAATACAGCCCGCATTTTATCAAATAAGGTTATTTTATAACCCTTTGATTTAAGATACATATTGCCATCATATCCAGAGATGGTTTTATTATTAAGAGTTCCGACGCTGAAATTTGTCACGAATTTAGCCTTATAGTCTTGTTCTTCTTTGAGTGCTTTTAGATCCGTAATTTGATTCTTCAATGCCTGTATTTCTTTTAGTGCTTCCTCTTCTTCATCATAGATGCCGGATTTGTATAAATTTACAAGCCGGGTTAGCTTCCCCTCACATTCTTTTATATGCCCTAAGTCATCAGTGGTATCGTTACCTCCACCGCGATGCTTTACAGTGCCGTTATCGTGCATATCATTCATAGCAATCATTGTAAGAAAAGGTCTAATATGATCGTCTATTAGCTTGGCGTTAAGACCAGATGACAGATTACAAAGACCTCTACGGCGTTTCTTACAAGTATATATAAAGCTGCCGTTACCTTTGTTTTCAAATTTACAGCTAGAACCGCAAACACAAAACACCAAATCTTGGAAAAGGTTAAATAAGGGTTTTGACTTTCCTTTTGTTTTGTCATTTACAGTTACTCGTTTTGACCTGATATCAACGGCTTGTTGAAAGAGCGCTTGCCGAATCACACGAGGGTAGTAATCGGATATCTGTCTGCCTTTCGAACAAACCTCACCAATAACTCGCCTGTCAAAAAGCGTTCTGGTAATGTTGCTATAATGCCAACCTTTACTTATTTTGCCATCTTGTGGGTTTTGGCCTTTTGCTGATTTATCATCTTTGTTGGCTATGCCATTAGGATAGTTTTGATTGAGGTAGGAGTTAATAGAGAAAATACCATGCCCTTCTATATACATTTGAAAGATTAGCTCAACTATGCGTTTTCTATCCTCAAGGATACGCCAGTCGTCATCGGCTTCATCCCACACCAACCAAAACGGACATGATCGACTTAACTTTTTCACTTGCCCGTCTGCTAACTGTTGTCGTGTGTTTTCCCGTGCCTTACTCACTCGGCGTGATAACTGTTCAGAATAGGCATAGGCGGCTTGAATCTTACCTATAAGAACGTGAAATTGTCCCTCTTCAAATGTGCTTTCTTTGTATTCTTGGCTGTCTTCAAGTGTGACTATAGTGACCCCTTTAGATACTATGTCACCAAACAGGCTAAGCATTTTAATGGGCTTTAATCTGCCAAGGCGATCCATGCTCTCAACGATAAGGTAATCACCACTTTGTATAAACCTTTCATTGATGGCTTTCAGAAGTAACCCAAGGCCCCCGTCTTGTCCTGTGCCGTCATCGGCTTTTACTTCTATGTGCTGACCTTTATAACCTGACTTACCAAGATCTTCATATCTCTTATCAGATAAAGGGATGGCAGGATTATCCGCTTTCCATTGTGCAACCAGGTCTTTTTGTCTCTGTAAGCTATTACCCTTACTTTGCTTTTCTGAGCTGAACCTGATGTAACTGTATGCCATTGCCATGTGCTTTTACCTTCCCCAAAAATGCTTTCTAGGTAACTATAACACGGTCAGGTCTTTAACCAAGAATAAAAACCACAGCTTGACCTTGTGGGTTGCCACACTGTTCAACATACAGTTGATGGCCATCACCAACATCGAGTAAAAAATGCTGGTAGGGTTCTATTTCAGGATAAAATTCGTTCATCTGCTTTCCTCTGTGACTGACATGAAGTATCTTTGCGCACAATGTTATTATATTTCGGTTAACTGGTTTTAATTTATTGTGCCAGATGACTTCACCATAGGCCATGGCGTTTTCTGTTACACACTTTTTGCGATGAATTGGTGTTCAGCATGGAGTTTATCCGTCAAAATAAGCCCTAATTTTGTTATCTAAGAGCACTACATGAATCTACCCATAAAAGCATCCGCAACTTGGGCATTGGCCGCCATTGCATTGAGCGCATTGTCATTGCCTGTTCAGGCAACCGATTATTCTTATCAGGGCATTATCAAACGAGAATCGGGTTATAAACTCGATAAAGCCACGCTGGCGAAAGCCAAAGTTCAGGCGCAGTGTTTGGTGGGGATTAAGAAACTCAATTTTAAACGTAAAGACAACTTTGATCCAATCGCTGAATGGACCTCGTATCGTACTTCATCGCTCTTAGAAAAATACAGCCCCTGCGAAGTGTTGGTTATGCTGGAAGTGGTTCAAAAGGAATTGCGCAAAGAATTGCCTAAGGAGTAACACGTATCACCACCTCTTAATCACCCATTAACCATTTTCTTTGTGTCTGTTTGTATCTTGCCAGACAAATGCGAACCCCGATTCTATATGCATTCTGTTAACATTGGTATCAGGATGTAGCATTTCGATACCTTCACATACAATATTTCACTGCGTATTATTCATTCCAACGATACTTTTAACCTACTGTTATTAAAGGTTATTTAGTGAATTTAAAATGTAACTTAGCAGTCTATCCTTCCACTAGTTGAATATCCATCTGCTTTACCAGAATGTTTATTTAATGTTTGTAAAATGTTGCGTGAATTTGATTTGTTAACATTTAATCTCTAGAGTAGATTTTATCGATTTGACGGGCCTGAGTGACACCTGATGTCAGCAAGGCCCTTCAACGAGGGCGATACCTAGCGATCCGCAGCAGCTCAATCGCAAAGCGTATCAAAATCTAATAGAAATATAAAAAGATGGTACTGCAATGTCATTTGGTGATGGTGCAACGACGTTCCACCCGTTGGTCAGCCTAGATGTTTCGGCGCACGAAGTCAGCCATGGTTATACCCAGCAAAACTCTAACCTTGAATATAGCGGTATGTCAGGCGGCATGAATGAAGCATTTTCTGATATGGCTGGAGAAGCGGCTGAGTTTTATATGAATGGTTCAAATGATTGGAAAGTCGGTGCACAAATCTATAAAGCTGCTGGTGCATTGCGTTATATGGACGATCCGACCAAAGATGGTAAATCAATTGGTCATGCCAGTCACTTTACTAGCTCAATGGATGTGCATTACAGCTCTGGTGTATTCAATAAAGCTTTCTATAAGTTAGCCACTACCGCTGGCTGGAGTGTGCAAAAAGCGTTTGCCACCATGGCATTGGCCAATAAAACCTACTGGACAGCAAACAGCACGTTTGACCAAGGCGCCTGTGGTGTTTATAAAGCTGCGGGTGACAAAGGTTATACCAAAGCTGATGTTACCACTGCATTTGCCGCAGTTGGGGTGAATACTTGTGATACCACTACGCCACCACCGACGGGTGATACGGTATTGAGCAAAGGCGTGGCCAAAACCGGACTTACTGGTGCCCCGGCAAGCGACACTTTTTATACCTATCAAACCCCAGCGGATGTAGACGCAGTATCGTTTAATATGAGCGGTGGTACAGGTGATGCGGATATGTATGTTAAATTTGGTGTTAAGCCAACTTCAAGCAGTTATGACTGTCGACCTTATAAATCCGGTAACACAGAGGCTTGTAATGTTACTGCTGGCCAGGTTGGCACTTATCATGTGATGATTAAAGCTTATTCTGCGTATACTGGCGTTTCGCTGGTCGCGGATCATACCACTAAAGCCGCTGGTGGTGGCAAAAGTGGTTCATATGGCGTCAGTGTGGCCAAAGGCAGCTGGCAGCGACATACCATTACAGTACCAGCAGGTATGACGGAGTTAACACTGCAATTAACCGGTGGCAGCGGTGATGCCGACCTGTATAGCCGTTTTAATGCGCAGCCAAGCACCTCTACTTATGACTGTCGCCCATATAAAACCGGTAATGAAGAAACTTGTACGACTGCTAACCCATCTGCGGGCACTTGGCATGTTGGTGTTTATGGTTATACTGCCGTTGATGGTGCAACATTAAACTGGTCTTATAAATAAATCGTAACTATTCAGAGCACTCATCTTTCGCATCATAACGGCGTTATTTTCGTACTCAAACAGTTACATATACTTATATGCGCCTATTTTCCGTGCGAAAATGCCTTGTTCTGAAGCGAAATCTAATCACCCTGAATAGTTACGTAACTTTGTTACCCTCCATCCCTTTGATGTCAGTCGGTTTTGCCGACTGGCATTTTTTGCTATTTTCAGTCTCTTTTTTGTTATGTCGAGGGTTGCAATGGTTGTCCGATAGCGATAGCTGCTGTACTATGCGTTGAATTTGGCCCAAAATGATGAGAATTAAATGACGCTTGATGACAGCCAACATATCCCACTCGGGAAAGATATGATTGACTTGTGGTTGGTGAAACCAGATGAGATCGCCAGCCAGCCGTTATTGGCCGCTTATGATCAGTTAATGTCTGAATCTGAACGCAAAAAACAACAGCGTTTCAGTTCGGCCAAATCCCGTCATGATGCCCTGATCACCCGAGCTTTTGTCAGAACCGTATTATCAAAATATGCACCATTGGCGCAACCTGTGTTACCAGCACAGTGGCTGTTTACCTCCACAAACAAAGGCAAACCTGAAATTGCCAATGCACCCATACCGCTACTATTTAACCTTAGCCATACTCAAGGACTTATTGTCTGTGCTGTGGCTTTAACCATTGATATTGGGGTTGATGTTGAATATCTCCCGCGTAAAAATGCGACCATGAAAATTGCCGAACATAAATTTTCGGCAACAGAAATTGCCGAACTAAAATCACAGCCTGAGGCCAATCAGCATAGGCGATTTTTTGATTATTGGACCTTGAAAGAGTCATATATTAAGGCGGTAGGGGATGGTTTGTCGATTCCGTTGGATCAGTTTAGCTTTGATATTGTTGACGAGCATACTATTGGACTTTTTATTGATCAAAGGCGTAATGACGATGCTAGCCAGTGGCAAAGTTGGTTGTTACAGGGTTCTGTCGACCATCGTATTGCGCTGAGTATCAAAGATTCTCGACGTCAGCCGTTTCAGTTACGATATTTTCAGACGGTGCCACTGGTCAGTAGTGAAGAGGTATCACTGCCGTTAGTTTGAATGAGGTTTATCCAGGCTAATTTTGCATAAATGGCGATAGCAGCTGGAAATTAAACACTTGATTGCTCACAATGGCCCATTTAAGCCAGTTTGGTAACAACAAATGTGATTTTACTGGATTAAAAGATTACCAATTTGATTTATTAATGCTATTGTTGAATTAACATCAGATTTGAACAAATGCGTTTGACGTAAAAATAATGCGTTTGTTTTAAGGAATAACCGTAATATTGCTGCTATTGTTTCAACTGTCCGTTTAATTCTGATAGATTTGTTGACTTTGGCCTGATTTATGGTGAAATATTTGCAAACATGGTCGCATCGACCAAACCAACAGTAATCACTGTGTGGATGATACTTATTTAGGGTGAGTGTAATGACAGTAACAAGAAACAAAACATTTAAACAAAAGCCGTTAGATCAACGTCGTAAATTGGTCCGACTAATCATTGCCAGATTATTAAAAGCTTATGGATTAGACAAGCCAAAAGAGTTGGTTGAGATCTTCAACTGTACTTATGGTGCGATTAAGAACTGGGGTTCATCAGGACGAGTGCCATTAGATCCATTGTTTCAATGTCACTTTGAAACTGGCGTGTCACTAGACTGGTTAATGAATGGTAAAGCACCAGCGACAGAGTATGATCAGAAAAAAGTCGATGCGCTGACCGCATTTTTAAACTCCGAGATGGCATCTGGGGTGAGATACAAGCTGATTGAAGAAAAATGCGATAATGGTGTGACGATGTTGTCTGAAGGTCTTAGCGCAAGTTTGCTAGATTGGATGGATATCAAAATGACAGATAATGCTGATATGCCTTCACGAGTGAATCACGACGACTAATGTCGACGTGACTGGTGATGAGTAACCGAGGCTTGTGATTATTGCAAGTCATCGAGTGCCGATTTAAGCCAAGCTTTTGCTTGGCTTTTTTCTATCTTATTAAAGTCAATATCGAGGTTAAAACCTTGTTGTTGACGTTGAATATTATCGGGTTTTTGCTGTTGATGGTCAAATACTTCAAAGGTTTGCACCGGTTTGGCAATGCCTTTGACGCTAATTTCATCACATTGGGCTGTTTTGATGTTGTCTTGAATTAACTGGTGGGTATCGCTGGAGATCAAGATTTGGTCGGTTTTTGCCTGAGATTCGAGGCGACTGGCAAGGTTTACATTGCCGCCGACAATGGTGTAGTCCATTCTGTCTTCGGCACCAAAATTTCCCACGGTACAATAACCGGTATTAATACCGATGCGAATGTGAAAGGGCACTTTATAACCGTGGCTTTGCCAGTGGGTTTTCAATTGCGCCATCTTCAGGCGCATGGCAATCGCCATATTGACACAATTGATCGCATCTTGTTGAATGCCCTGGGTTTCTGGGTCACCGAAGAAAACCATCACCGCATCACCAATAAATTTATCGATGGTACCACCGTGATCGATGGCGATGTGGGTCATGGCATTGAGGTAGTCGTTTAAGATCATGGTCATGGCTTCTGGATCCATGGTATCGGTGAGTTGGGTAAAACCTTGAATATCGGAGAAAAACACGGTGAGTTTTTTGCGTGAGGTTTCAAGCCTGACTTCTTGTTTGCCACTGAAAATCGATTTGAACAGCTGAGGAGAGAGATACTTTGATAGCTGCGCCGAAAGTTTTTGCAACGAGCGGTTGTTTAGCTCGACGCTGGCGATGGCTTCTTTTAATTCCCCCGTGCGCTCTTCAATGCGTTGTTCGAGCAGTTGATTATGCTGGGCCATTTCTTGTCTGGCTGAGTGCAGTTCGCCAGTCATATCGTTAAAGGCATTGGCCAGTGCAGAAAATTCATTGTTACCTTTTTCTTCCATGGTGGTGGTCAAATCGCCGCCGCTGACTTTACTCACCGCTTTTTTCATATTGTTGATAGAACGAGCAATAGAGCGAGTGAGATAGGTGGAGATTAGCACCGCAATCACCAACATAAAAATAATCGCCGCGCCTTTGAATAAAATGGCTTGTTTTTCTGCTGCTTCGACATTGCTGATCAGCTGCTTTTTGGAGTGGTGGCCGTGGAGAATATTCCGTTCGACCATGTGACTGAACTGTAAAATCAGCTCGTCTTCTTTGACTTGCAGTGCACCGCGGCCGCGGGCAGCGCTGACCATATCAATGATAAAGGCCCGTCGTTGTGACATGCTTTGCTCGATTTGTTGATGATAAGTTTTTAATTTGGCATTACCGAGCAGTTTTTGTTTGAGTGTCGCCACGGCTTCGAGCCAGACATTAACATCGGTTTCTTTCATGCCGTTGTATAGCGCATAACTGCCAGAGTTGGCGATGTGGATCATCGACTCGATGATACTGACATCATCTGCGGTAGAAATCATTTTGAGAAATGCAGGTGGAGTGTAATGGTGCTCACCGAGTTTCTTTTGCAGTGTTAGCTGGCTATTAATAAAATCTCTGCGCACGCCAAACAATTGCTGGCTGAGTTCATTGAGATTACGTTCATCGTCGATAATGGCGTCGGCATAGGTTTGAAAAGACGGGTCTTTGAGTTGACTAAAGGGTTCAATCTGGTGAGAAAAGCGTTGTTGAATCGCATTGGTTTTGTTTTGCAGCGCATCTAGTTCTTCGATTTTGTGAATACCCAAGGCACTGCCCACCGTACTGGCTAGCTCCATTTGGGTAAAAGTTAAATCGGAAATGTCGAGCATCATCTGCTGATGCCCGCGGATCACTGAAATCGCTTTGATACCAACAAATGCTGGGATCATCAGGGAAAAAATAAAAATCGCAAAACTCAGGTGTAATTTACTTTTGATGGTCATGATAGGTTTTTTATTGTGGTGGCTAATGGGCTTTAGTATAGGCTATTTTCAAGATGTTGTGCTGAGGCGACATTCTTCGCGGCAGACGTTTCGTCGCTGCCGCTTGCGCCCTTCTATAGACCAACTAATAGCTGATAAAAACCGAATATCGTTAAGCCCCAAGCTAATACACAAAACACCATAAAGATAATATTGGTGGTGCTAAAGCGACTATTCGACTTTCCCCCTGGATCATCACAGGCCGCATTAACCGCCATTTGTGCTTGGTAAGGTGACCAGATAAAAAATGGCAGAATTAACAGAGTGAGTAAGCTGAATATTAGGCTGGTGACTTCAACTCTGGATAATTGATTGCATATACCGCTGAGTAGCGCACAAATAACATAAATTGTCGCTAAACGTTCGGGTTGCCAGTTGTGGGAGATGTTTTTGTTTTTTAACGTTTCATCGAAGGTACGATATAACGCATGGGTAAAGAATATGGCAAAAATGGCCCGTGGTATTGGCCAGATACTAAGACCATCGCGAACTTTGATGGTGCGCCATTGGCGATCAAACCAGTAAATAATATAGAAACCCATCGTGAGTATCGATAAGGTGATGAATTTTTTGCCTGAAACCACATAATAACCCGCATCGTTTTGCTGTGGCACATGGATTTCGGCGTCAGGGGTTTTATAAATATCGGTGGTCATATTTTATATCCTTGTTCACTCTGGCTCATTTTTACAGGCATTTTTTCATCCCCATATCTGCGCCCAGAGTCTACGGGATTATTGTGTGTTTTTCCAGCTATTATTTGGCCGTTCGGGTTGAGCATTTTACCATCAGAGAATGTCTCTTTTAGAATTATACGCGATTGACCCAAAGCCATAGCTAGGGTTAACATACTCGGCTGGTCTGACTTGTTCTTTTCTCTCCCAGTCAGCCCCGGACAAGACTATAATTAAAGCACGTAAGTGGCATGTTTGGACCCCGTTCGGCCATGTTTGACAACCAATTAAGGCACATATAGATGAATGAACGCATCATACAACAGGGTTATGGTATTGATCCTCGACTCTATCGTTTTATCAACGACGAAGTGCTGCCTGGCACTGATCTTGATGCGGCGGATTTTTGGCAGACACTGACCGGGATTCTCAACGAATTTACTCCGCGCAATCGTCAACTATTGGCCAAACGTGATCAATTTCAACGGCAAATTGACCAGTGGCATCTAGACCCTGCTAACAAACCTTTTAATGCGGCCAGTTATCAGCAATTCTTGACCGATATCGATTATATCGTCGACGAAGGGCCTGATTTCACCATTACCACAGAAAACGTCGATCCTGAGGTGGCAACCGTGGCCGGTCCGCAATTGGTGGTGCCTTTGATGAATGCCCGCTATGCGCTGAATGCCGCCAATGCTCGCTGGGGCAGTTTATATGATGCGCTTTATGGTACTGATGTGATTGCCCAAACGGATGGTGCGCAGATCACCGGTCAATACAATTCGGTTCGGGGAGACAAGGTGATTGAGTATGCCCGCGAGTTTTTGGATCAAACCATCCCGCTGGCCAATGGCAGTCATATTGATGCAATGAATTATGCCATTGTCGACGGGCAATTAGAGGTGATATTAATTAATTCAGTGACCACCGGGTTGCTTAACCCCGCGCAGTTCGTCGGTTACCAGGGGGATGCCCAACTACCCTCTGCGGTGTTGTGCTGCAATAATGGTTTGCACTTAGCGATTCAAATTGATGATTTAGATAGGGTGGGTCAAACCGATACCGCGGGTATCAAAGATGTGTTGCTCGAATCTGCCCTCAGTACCATTCAAGATTGCGAAGATTCTATTGCGGCGGTGGACGGTAAAGACAAAACCGAGCTTTATCGTAACTGGCTGGGCTTGATGAAAGGTGACTTGTCAGAATCGCTGGAAAAAAATGGCCAAACCATTACTCGTACCTTACATGCCGATCATCAATATACCGCCGCTAATGGTGACGCACTGAGTTTGCCGGGCCGCAGTTTGATGTTTATCCGCAATGTTGGCCATTTGATGACCAATAATGCGTTGCTCACCATTGATAATGAAGAAGTGCCTGAAGGTATTCTTGATGGTGTTATCACCAGCTTGATTGGCATTCACGATCTTAAAGGCAATTCTGCACATCAGAACTCTCGTGCTGGGAGTATTTATATCGTTAAACCCAAAATGCATGGTCCTGAAGAAGTACAGTTTACCTGTGACTTGTTCAGTCGCATTGAAGAGGGTTTCAATCTTGCCCAAAATACCATTAAAATGGGCATTATGGACGAAGAACGCCGAACGTCGGTGAACTTAAAAGAATGTATTCGCGTTGCCAAAGAAAGAGTGGTGTTTATTAATACTGGCTTTTTGGACCGCACCGGTGATGAGATCCACACCAGTATGCAGGCGGGGCCGATGGTGCGTAAAGCGGCCATGCAACAGCAAAAATGGATTGCTGCTTACGAAAGTCGTAATGTGACTATCGGTTTACGGGCGGGGTTAAAAGGTAAAGCACAGATAGGCAAGGGCATGTGGGCGGTGCCTGATAACATGGCACAAATGATGGAACAAAAAGTCGGTCACCTCAAATCTGGTGCTAACTGTGCTTGGGTACCTTCGCCCACGGCGGCGACATTACACGCGATGCATTACCATCATATCAAGGTCTCTGAGGTGCAAGATCAAATTGCTCAGAGCCAGCTTTCTTCAAATCAAGATGCCACCAGCCTGAGTGACTTGCTCACCATCCCGCTATTACACGACCCAGCAAGCCTTAGTGAACAAGAGATTCAGGATGAGCTGGATAATAATATTCAGGGATTACTCGGTTATGTGGTGCGTTGGGTTGATCAAGGCATTGGCTGTTCAAAAGTGCCAGATATTAATGATGTCGGGCGAATGGAAGACCGGGCGACATTACGTATTTCAAGCCAACATATTTGTAACTGGTTGGCCCATCATATTCTTGATAAAGCGCAGATTATTGCGTCGTTGCAACGGATGGCGGTGATTGTCGATGAGCAAAATGCCGATGACCCCAACTATAACAATATGGCACCCGATTTAGATGCCAGCATTGCTTATGCAGCGGCATCTGATTTGATTTTTATCGGTGAAGTACAGCCCAATGGTTATACCGAACCTTTGTTGCATCAAAGCCGAATCGCCGCTAAAGCATGGTAGTGGTTTGAGTTATTTATGTTTTTTATAATGGTCGACAAATAGGTGGTCAATTTGGACAGTGAGCAGGGCAAGGATGGCAACGTCGGTAATGTTCGCCATAAGAATCAGCGACTGATTCTTGAGGCGGCAAAAAAAGAGTTTGTCACTTATGGTTTTAAAGGGGCATCGATAAAACGGATTGCTGAGCGGGCAGGATTGCCAAGGGCCAATATCCATTATTACTTTAGCAATAAGACCGAGTTGTATCAGCAGTTACTGAATCAAATTTTGGCGGCGTGGAACAGCGAATTTGACACCCTCAATGCCGAGGATGATGCCAAAACGGCCCTTAGTGCTTATATACGTGCAAAGGTGATGTATTCTAAAACCGATCCGGATGCCTCGCGTATTTTTGCCAGTGAAATTATTCATGGTGCGCCGCATTTAAATGGCTATTTAAGTACTGAATTTAAACAGTGGGTGCAGCAGAAGGTCATGGTGATTGAGGCGTGGATTGAGCAGGGTCAAATCAATCGGCTGAACCCGTTACATTTATTGTTTTTGATTTGGGGGGCCACCCAGCATTATGCCGATTTTAATGTTCAGGTATTGGCGGCGATGGATCAAACCCAGATGCAGCCAGAAGATTTTGAAGAGGTTGTGGTGTCATTGACCACCATGATATTAGCCGGATGCGGAATCAAGTAATCGTGCTCATCTTTCGCTCCATAACGGCGTTATTCTCGTGCTCAAACAGTTGCATATATCCTATATGCGCCTATTTTCCGCGCGACAATGCCTTGTTCTGAAACGAAATCTAAGCACGATGAGTAATTGATAATAACACCCTAAAGAAGGAGGAAATGTTATGACAACCATGACTGAGTTTATCGCCAATCTGCCCAAGGTGGAGTTACACATCCATATTGAAGGTTCGCTTGAACCGGAGTTGATGTTTGAAATCGCCCGCCGTAATGGTATCGAACTGCCTTATGCCAGTGTTGATGAGGTTAAAAAAGCCTATCAATTTGATAACCTCCAATCCTTCTTAGACATTTATTACAATGCCGCTGGTGTATTGCAAACAGAGCAAGATTTTTACGACTTGACCTGGGCCTACTTGCAACGCTGCGCTGAGCAAAATGTTGTTCACAGCGAAATCTTCTTCGATCCACAAACCCATACTGACCGTGATATTCCATTTCATGTGGTGGTGAACGGCATCACCCGGGCGTTAAATGACGGTAAAGAAAAACTCGGTGTCAGCAGCTATTTAATCATGTGTTTTTTACGTCATCTCAGCGCTGAATCTGCGATGCAAACTTTACATCAGGCGCTCGATTTTAAACGACATATCATTGGCGTTGGTTTAGATTCATCAGAATTAGGTCATCCACCCGAGAAGTTTCAGCAAGTGTTTGAATTGGCCATTGAAGAAGGTTTTTTGACGGTTGCCCATGCGGGTGAAGAAGGTCCGGTGCAATATATTCATGATGCGCTGGAATTGTTAAAAGTTAAACGTATTGACCACGGTGTGCGTTGTACTGACGACCGATCGTTAGTGCGAGCATTATTGGCCACCAAAGTGCCACTGACCATGTGTCCGCTATCTAATACCCGGCTTAAAGTATTTGATGATATGAAAGACCACAATATTTTGCGGTTATTGAATCATGGCATCATGGTCACGGTGAACTCAGATGATCCGGCCTATTTTGGTGGTTATATGAATGAAAACTTTATGGCTTTGGTGGATGCTTTAGATATGACCAAACTCCAAGCGGTGAGATTGGCCAGTAATAGTATTAAATCGAGCTTTTTACCTGAGGCTCAGAAGATGTTATTACAGGCGAAATTGCTGGAATATAGCCCACTCAGAAAGACTTTTATTTGACAATGTTCGACAATCGGGAGGAGGCCGTTTTGCAGCCATAGCCTTATCTCCCTTGACCAAGTGAGACATATCTCACCTGACAGTAGGACAAACTGGTTAATCAGCTGTTAAAAACTCTTCACCTAAAAAGTTAACTTGTTGTTTTTATTAAGTATTGTCTTTTAGTTTGTTGCCAATTACCCCCACAAGACATCTGCCATTGCGAAAAAGTCCCTTCAACCCGTGGTCAACCACGGCTATTATATACACATACCAACAAGGACAGAGCGAACGGACAATACAAGGATTGAGCGACAGCCAAGGATGATACAAGGATTGAGACTAATACCGATACGGAATAAAGGACCATACAAGGACTGAACGAAGAGTAAAGGACAATACAAGGACTGAGCGAAGAGTAAAGGACAATACAAGGACTGAGCGAAGAGTAAAGGACAATACAAGGACTGAGCGGACATAAAGGACAATACAAGGACTGAGCGAAGAGTAAGGACAATACAAGGACTGAGCGAAGAGTAAAGGACCATACAACAAGGACTGAGCGAAGAGTAAAGGACAATACAAGGATTGAGCACAGATTAAGGAGTAGAAAATTAATAAACCCCAAAGCTTTCTATGGAATGGCGTAGGGTGGGCAGGTTTTTCATGCCCACGGGTGACGCACCAGCCAAAGGAAAACCCTGAATAAAGAAACGCCACAGCTCAACGCAAACCCCTCCCAAAAACTATTTCAGCGTAACTTTTGAGCGCGAAACTGTTATTTTTCGACGACAATAAAACTTAAAGCTGTACTCATCACCGACTCATTTCAATGGTAGACTCTGGCTTCGAAAATAAAAGGAGCCCATTAAGGCTCCTTTTTGTTCTTTGGATAATTACAAAACCTTTATTGGTATACCGTTAACCGTAATTGTGCCCCCAGGTAGAGAGATATTTTGATTAACACTTATACTTGTTCCCCATTTGGTTATATAGTCACAAGCCCAGCTAAACGGAGGGAAGCCCCCCACCCAACCACAGACCTTGTCCACATACGATAAACTCGCCGACCCACTTAACCTCGCGGTAATTTGGTCTTGCGTTAACGCCAATGTGACAGTCCCAGTCACCTTGGCCACTCCTGCATTGACACTGATAGATGAAGTACCACTTAAATCAAGGCCCGAACGACTAATAATACCATTGACCTGAAAAGTCTGACCAACGACCTTCACTTCTCCCGCCAAATCAATCTTATCTAGCTTGGCCATCATGGTTGCATTGGCAACAGAATAGCCAATACCGGGTATCGTCATATTGCCTTGTGCTGTTAAAAAATTATCAGCCAATACGCTAGAAAAACATCCCGCGACTTTACTGGCTTTAAATACATTTTTAGCGTCAAACAATAAACTGTCTGAGCTGGATGGTTTGGCGACGTAGCATATTTGCGTGCTTAACCCCATTTCACCAATATGGCCGACAATACTGGTATTACCAAAATCGATACCTATCCAGTCCATGTTTTTTATTGGGCTACCCTGTAGCTTTATATTGCCGCCAAATACAACTGGCGCGTCAGCATCGTTGGGATCTATTTTTACCACCACTGGCCCCGACAGGCTAACGGGTCCTATCTTCATATCTCCTTTGATATAGACATGGCCATCAAAACTATGCATTTGAGCTGTATTCAAGCCACCGTCGCTATAATCCCAAGTCGTCGCGGGGTGAAAAGGGATCATGCCGTTATAACTGATACCTGCGCCCACATCAAGCAACTCGATTTCGGCACCAAACTTACCTGCCAAATCATCGAAATAAGACATACTCGAATTAAAAAATATCGATGGGTCAGTTGGGTCAATCACCACGGCGTTATTTATGGTGTTCCAATCTAGGTTGTTTGGTACAGCACCGCCACTGGCGTCATAACCAAACAATAAATACGGCCTATAGGGCAAAAGTGGAATTTCTTCTTCTTCAAAACGGTTACCGGCAATCACTTGTAAAGAAACATTGTCTAAATAACCAACATTATTCACTAGCTGTTCTAACCCGCCCAATGAAGGTAAGGGTAACGATACGCTATCACTAACAACATCGTAATAAACCGCTGCGCCTTTGGTTTGATTGTGCGCAACGAGTTCGACATCGTGTAACTTTAATGCGTTAGTGAAACTATACGGGCTATCAAAGGTAATAAAACTGCCTGTTCCGCCGATTATCACGTTATTACCTTGCTGTACTGGTGGTGTCGACACATAAGCCTTTATGGTGCCGTACGCACCTATAGCACCCAACGAGATTTTTGTGCCGCTATTATTAAACGCAGCCTCTTGTTCAGTGGGCCAGCGTATCACCGTAGACACCCCCACGGTGCCCCGAGCAAGAGTATCCATAAGCCCATCGTTATTCACGTCTGCAAAACGTATAGAAGCGTAATATCTCTCTAAACCCCACGCGCTAGTGCCCGTCCAAGCAGGTCCGCCAACATTAGTGTTACCAAAACCCTCCCCATGACTTAAAAAGCACCTTACACCAACAGCATAACGCGCACAGATATCAATTTTTTCATCACTGTTAATATCGACATATTGAATGGTTTCATAATACTTTGCCTGATCCCAAAGGGTCGCATCGCTCCAAAGCGGTCCGTCAATTAATTTCCCAAAGCCGGTTCCCGTGCTTAATTGACACAAGATCCCGCGAGCACTTCGGCCACATACGTCGGCAGCACCATCGCCATTAATGTCCGGGAACTCAATAGTCGAATAGTATTTGTGACGTGTCCAAGCACCAATCCATACAGGTCCCAAGGTTAGCGTTGATGAGAATGACGAACCATTTTGGTTCAAATGACAAACAATGCCTCTGATCAGGAGTGCGCAAACATCGTCATAACCGTCGGCATTAATATCAGGATATCTGATGGTCGAATAATACTCTGGCTTTGACCAACTACCGCTGCCATACCAGTTGGGTCCTCGTATAATGTTTTGTGAAAAGCCGTTGCCCGTACTTAAATGGCACTGAATGCCCGATACAGAACGGGCACAAATATCTGCTTTACCATCATTGTTAATATCAGGGTAACCAATGGTGCCATAGTGGTATGGTACCGCCCATCCAGTGCTGTTACTCCAAATAGGCCCTAATATTTCCCCACCAAAACCAAGGCCGTTACTGATATGGCAAACAATCCCTTTTGCTGCACGCCCGCACAGGTCATCCTTTTGGTCGCCATTGATATCGACAAACTTAATCGTGGAGGCATATTCGTCTCTGCTCCATGCTCCAATCCAAGTGGGTCCTTTAATTTCTTCTCCCCATGCCGCACCTTGGTTTTTTTGGCTCAAACTAAGGTGACATCGGATACCCTCAGGTGAGCGCCCACAAATATCGGCAGCACCATCGCCATTAATATCAGGTGTTTGTATGGTGGTATACGTCCCAGGGTCATCCCATCCGGCGGTATTTGACCATGCTATGCTATCAACCGTGATGTTTCTCGCATAATGATCATACGGATCATTAGAATAATTTGTTTTTAATCCGCCCACAGATTGGCCACTTTTAACACTTAAGTCGCACCCATTGCTGTGCTTGTAATAGTCAAATGATCGGCAAAAAAATCCGCTCTCTATTGAGCAAGCAGTTTTACATTGTTCGACCGTTTTATTGCTCAAATGCTTGTTGTTGTAGCCACTGATTGCGGCATCGGGGAAATGTAGGAATTCGTCAGCACGAGTTGCGCTTGAAAAGGCAACCAGTGATAATATTGTCAGCGCAGGCAAAAACATCATTGTTTTTTTATCGCTAAAATCATGTAGCTTCATATAGATTCTCTATTGTTGGATTGATGGCAAGCAATAGATTGTTAGCCATCAATGGCATCGTTAATAACCTCTTGTTTTTGAACCAAAAAGTCTTTATTTCTTATAAGTACTCTAAAAACGCCACCGTACCACATTCGTTGTTATTTAACACTGTATATCCTCTTTTAATTTCAATACTAGTAACGCACCAGCCAAAGGCAGCCCCTGAACAACACAACCACAGCCAACACTACATCTCAAAGCAAACCCCCAAAAAACCATTTCAGCGTAACTTTTGAGCGCGAAACTGTTATTTGTCGACTACAATAAAAGTTAAGGCAGCATCAAAAAAACCGAGTAAACTTTTATGGCAAATCACGCTCTATTCTGCATCGGACAAGTTGTCCACCATCGATTATTTGACTATATTGGCTTAATTTACGAAGTTGACCCCTACTTTATGTTAAGTGATGAATGGTACGATCAGGTCGCCAAATCCAAACCCGCCAAAGACCAACCCTGGTATCATGTGCTGGTGAAC
>JBLGCB010000091.1:0-19183 GCA_047617105.1 Phenylobacterium sp.
ATTGACCTTTTCCAGCGCCTGATAGATAGGCACGGTGCCCACGGGTACTGGCGAGTTGCGTACTATCCATTCGCGGGTTTCATGAATATAACGTCCGGTCGACAAATCCATAATGGTGTCGCCGCCCCAGCGGGTTGACCAGACCAGTTTTTCGACTTCTTCTTCAATCGACGAACCCACCGAAGAGTTACCAATATTGGCATTGATTTTAACCAAAAAGTTGCGTCCGATAATCATCGGCTCAGCTTCCGGGTGATTGATATTGGACGGTATCACCGCCCGCCCTCTGGCTACTTCATCACGAACAAATTCAGCGGTGATCACCTTAGGCAAACTGGCACCAAATGGTTGACCCGGATGTTGTGGTGCCAGTAAAACCTCGTTTTGCGCTTCGGTGTTCAATGAACGGCCCATATTCTCGCGAATGGCAATATATTCCATCTCAGGGGTGATAATGCCCTGTCTGGCGTAGTGCAGTTGGGTGACATTTTTGCCGGTTTTGGCGCGCCGTGGCAGCGGTAATGTTTCAAATCGCAGATGGTCTAAACCTTCATCTGCCATGCGCTCCTGAGAGAAGCGTGAAGTCAATGACTCCAGTTGTTCGGTATCTTCACGAGCATCAACCCACTGTGCTTTGAGTTTCGGCAAACCGACCCGTACATTAATGCTCACATCCGGGTCGGTGTAACCCCCGGAAGTATCATAAACCTGGACTGGCGCATTGGGGCTAAACTGTGGATCATCTTTGGCGCCACCGAGTAGAGAGTCACTTAGGGCAATTTCGCGCATCCCGACTCGAACACCCGGCAACTCGCCTTTGATGTAAATTTTGCTTGAATTTGGGTAAGTTTGGCCGCCCAGTTCAGTAATATATTGTTGTGCAGCCGCTCTGTTGGCTCTTCTTGAGGTCATGTTTGCTCCGGATTAAATAAATAAAAGGTTCAGAGCTTGAGGGAGAAGTATGTGGAAGATTAGAGGTGCCAAGGCAAACCACAGCCGTAAAGTGAATATTAAGGCTGGATAGACTTGACAATCTTGTTTCCTACGCAGGTATTAGCCCGGTCAGGTTCCACGGATTCTGCTGATGCAGTCTCAGCCAAGACCGATGTTTCACCATAAAGGTAGACATCAAATCCGGGCACTCCGACAAGTTGTGCGGCAGTCTATGTTTTTTCGGCAGGGAAAACAACCCACAACAAGTTCAGAAAGACAAAACTGAGTGTCTGCTTACCCTGTTATCCCCTGCTGGGGATATAATTCACCACAAAGATACTTTTTTGTTGGTGGCATCTGGTGGTTTACTAGATGTTGTTATTGACTGTATTGAATTGATTTGTGAGGGCTTTGTTCTCGTCGCACTACCACAGAGCCGCAGAGCACGCAGAGGACGCGCAGAGAAAAGCAAAAGCAAAAAACAATATATCTGTTTACCATCATTTGACACTTAATAATCCCAAAATAAAACGTTTATCCTCTGCGTTGCCTCTGCGTGCTCAGTGACTCTGTGGTAGTCGCAAAGAACAGCGGCAGCAGCCTCACTGCCAGCAACGGCCTAGTAGCGAAGCTGCGCACACCGACAACAGAATCCCCCAAGATTCTCAATGGTGTGCTGTTAGCCACAAGAAATAACGGAGTAAGCAGGTACTTGCAACTTATGCCCCATTCCTCAACAAGCCATATTTCTGTCTCTTATCTGCTATCCACTATCCGTGAAGTAGTCTATGCTTAGGGCCAATAGTTATCATAATAATGACTCAATGCGCCGAATAATCTTATACACCCTTTCATTACTGCTGATTTTGTTCCATACCACCGCAGCTTTTGCCTCAGGGCCGACGGCGCGTTTTGATCGTTTATCGATTGAAGATGGTTTGTCACAAACCGTGGTGCTAAGCGTTCTTCAAGACCAACAGGGCTTTTTATGGTTTGCCACCCAAGATGGTCTTAACCGCTATGATGGCTACGAATTCAAAATTTATCGCCACGATCCCGCCAACCCCAAATCACTGGCCAATAACTTTGTTAACACCCTGTTTGAAGATGCCAGCGGCACTTTATGGGTCGGTACCCGAGACGGCGGACTGGATAAATACAATGCCAGTAACCAAGACTTTGAGCATTATCGCCACGACCCAGACGATCCTCATAGCATTAGTGAAAATAATATTAAGGCACTGTTTGAAGACAATAATGGTGATTTGTGGGTCGGTACAAGTAATAGTGGTCTTAACCGATTCGATGCCAAAACCGGCCAATTCACCCGATTTATCCATACTGATGACGAAACCAGCCTGCCCCACAATAAAATCTGGGCAATCAATCAAGATAGCCAGGGCATTCTGTGGATTGGCACCAGTGGCGGACTCAGTCGCTACCACGGCGAAAAACAAACCTTCAGCCACTTTCGCCACAACCCGGTCGATCACCGCAGCCTCAGTCACAATCAGGTTTATGCCATCCTTGAAGACAGCAAAAACCAATTATGGATTGCGACCCGCGACGGCCTCAACCGCTTCAACAAACAAACCAAACGTTTCAAACGCTTCAGCCACGACCCGGCCAATCCATACAGCCTCAGCCATAATCGCATAAAATCCCTGCATGAAGACCAACACGGCAATTTATGGATCGGCACCTATGCGGGCGGATTAAACAAATATGACCCCGACAGAGACTGGTTTACCCACTTCAAACATGACCCAACCAACGTCAATAGCCTCAGCGATAACAGTGTAAGAGCGATTTATGGCGACCGTCAGGGCGAGCTGTGGATTGGCACCTTTGGCGGTGGCGTCAGTAAATATAACCCCCGCCGAGAACGTTTTGACTACTTTAGACACCAGATATCCGACCCTTACAGCCTCAGTCATGCCTTTGTTTTTGCCATCTTTGCGGACCGCGATAATATCCTCTGGGTGGGCACCGATA
The DNA here is from genome assembly GCA_047617105.1 of Phenylobacterium sp. GTDB lineage: Bacteria > Pseudomonadota > Gammaproteobacteria > Enterobacterales > Alteromonadaceae > JABSOG01. The sequence continues at coordinate 2,929 of JBLGCB010000091.1, forward strand.
ACGGCCTCGACAGATACGATCCGCAAACCCAGCGTTTTGCCCATTTCAAACACGACCCGGCAGAACCTAGCAGCCTTAGTAGCAACCGAATCCGCGCGATTTATCAAGATAGTTTGGGCAGCTTATGGATTGGCACCGTCGGCGGTGGGTTAAACCGTTTTAATCCCGCCAGCCAAAGTTTTGAACATTTCAAACACCACTCAGCAGACCCTAATAGTCTGAGCCACAATACCGTTAACACCATCCTTGAAGACAGCCATCAACACTTGTGGGTTGGCACTAATGGCGGCGGTTTAAATCAATATAATCGCAGTAGTAATAACTTCGTCCATTTTAAACACAAAACCACAGACCCTCTCAGCTTAAGCCATAATATTGTTCGGGCGCTGCATGAAGACAGTGAAGGCATATTATGGGTCGGCACTAAAGGGGGTGGTTTAAGCCGTTTTGACAGCCAAAGTTGGCAATTTAAACATTATCAATACCAGCCAGACAATAGCAACAGCCTCAGCCATAATTCGGTTGAAGACATCCATCAAGACAGCAAAGGACAGTTATGGATTGCCACCAAAGCTGGCCTCAGTCGGTTTGATCCCACTACTGAACGCTTCACCCGCTATAACAAAAAAGACGGCCTAGCCAATGACACCATTTTAGGCATTCTTGAAGATAACCAAGGTTTGTTATGGCTTAGCACCAACAGTGGTCTCAGCCGCTTTGACCCACAGTTGATCACAGCGCCCGGCGAAAAAAACAATCCATCCGCCGTTCGCAACTTTGATATCAGCGATGGCCTGCAAAGCAATGAATTTAATGCTGGTGCTTATTTTAAAAGTATCAGCGGCGAATTGTTTTTTGGCGGTGTTAATGGTTTTAATCGATTTTTCCCTGAAAACATGAAAGATGATACCCAACTACCGCCCGTGGTATTGACAGATTTTTTACTGTTTAATCAATCGGTGGCCATCGGCACCAAAATTTCAAATGACCAGCACAACCGATTTGATTACCGTCAAGCCATTGATCAGGTAAAGAAGTTAACCTTCACTTACCGTCAAAACCAGATGTCATTTGAATTCGCCGCGCTAGATTATACCAATCCAATGAAAAACCAGTATGCCTATCAACTCATCGGCTGGGACAAAAATTGGATTTATACCGATGCCAAAAACCGACGCGCCACCTATACCAATATCCCCCATGGCGATTATACTCTGCACGTCAAAGCCAGTAACTCAGAAGGTCACTGGAACGAAGTCGGCACCACACTGCCCATCACCATTTTACCGCCTCCCTGGCGCACTTGGTGGGCCTGGTTAATCTATGGATTGTTAACCCTGACGCTGGTCTCATCGTTGACCTCTGCAAAGGTTCAAAGCAAAAAAGTGCACCAAGAACATGCTGTCAACCAGCAACTGGTACAGGTCGATAAACTCAAAGATCAGTTTCTGGCCAATACCTCGCACGAATTACGCACCCCATTAAATGGCATTATTGCGCTGGCAGAGTCACTGATAGATGGCATTGGCGGGCCACAGTCAGCCACCAGCACCACCAACTTGGCCATGATTGTCAGCAGTGGCAAACGTTTGTCTAACCTGGTCAACGACATCCTAGATTTTTCTAAACTCAGAAGCACCGACCTCAAACTCGATCTCAAACCTGTCGACCTCTATGGCCTAACAGAAGTCATTTTTGCTTTATCACGCCCACTGATTGGCAATAAAGACATCACCCTTATTCCCGCGATGCCTAAAAACCTGCCGCCAGTGATGGCTGACGAAGCGCGCTTAGAGCAAATCATGCATAACTTGGTGTCCAATGCGATTAAATTCACAGACCATGGCAATGTCATCGCATCGGCCATGGTGATCAATGACGAACTGATGATTAGCGTATCTGATACCGGCATCGGTATTGCCCATGACCAGTTTGACACCATCTTTGAGTCTTTCCAACAAATTGAAGGCGAAAGCGAGCAGGTTCACGCCGGAACGGGTTTAGGCTTGGCCGTCAGCCAACAGTTGGTAGAATTGCATGGCAGCAAAATAACGGTGGATTCTGAACTGGCGCAAGGGTCAATTTTTAGCTTCACCTTGCCGATATCTGAGCAAAAACCTGACACCGACGATCACCACGAGCAAACCGTCACCCGGCTGAAATCGCTCGACAATGAACAAAATGATGAACAAGGTGCTGAAGGTGACAGCGAAGATAAAAGTGAGGGTAATCGCGAAGAAAGTGGCGTTGATGCCGTCAATTCAACGCAGGCCGATGAACCATTTAGCCATAGCAACCAGCGGTTTAATATCTTACTGGTTGACGACGAGCCGATTAACCGTCAGGTGATCAACAACTATTTGTCATCGCAACATTATCAGGTTACCGAGGCTGCTGATGGCGCTCAGGGGCTACAAATCCTAGATGACGATGGGCCTTTCGACTTGGTTTTACTGGATATCATGATGCCTAGATTGTCTGGTTATGAAGTCTGTCAAACCATTCGACAAAGCCATGGACTCAAGGATTTACCGGTAATATTTTTAACTGCCAAAAACCAGGTCACCGACTTGGTGAAAGGTTTTACCGTTGGTGGTAATGATTACCTGAGCAAACCTATCACCAAACATGAGCTACTGAGCCGGGTTGAGTTGCATCTTAAACTGATCAATGTAAACCGAAATCCAGAGGCGAAGATTGTTGGATGAAGGGGTCATCCTGCCTTTTGCCGTAGGATGGCGTAGAGCGAAGCGAAACCCATCATTTACGTATGAAAACAGCAGGATATCGCCGTTTGCAGCCCAATTCTGATGGGTTTCGCTTTAGGCTCTACCACATCCTACTGTGAATGAGATTTTTCACACAAGCTGGCGCAATATGCGTGCCCTACCCAAAAAAACATTCAATCCAAAACAGCCATGCTTTTAGCCATAATCTCATCCAAAATAGCACTATCAGCCTGATTGGTTAACAGCACAAAAGTCCGTTTTTTATCGGCAAAATACAGCATATCACCCGCAAATCCTGATGAAGCGCCATTATGACCCCAGCCAGGACCTAATGACGTTGTTCTCACCTCTGCCCCCAAGCCATATTCCTGACCCATCACTTCAGTCAACATATCATCAAGGCTGGCCTGGCTGAGCAGCATTTTTTGCCCAAATAACGCATTTAAAAAAGCCGTTAAATCAGCAACGGTAGACACCACGCCGCCATCGCCAAAACCAATACCATCGTTGATGGCCGTCACATTGTCACTGCCTTCATAACCTTCAACAGACAATACAGTGCCATTCGCGGCGCTGGTTTCAGCAAACTCGATATAACTGGACTCCATGGCCAGCGGGGTAAAGATAATCCGCCTCATTTCTTGAGCCAAACTGCTGTTACTGACCGTGGCGACAATCAAATCAAGCAATACGTAGTTCGAATTGGAGTAACCATAATCACTGCCCGGCGCAAAGTCTGGGGTCACGTTATTGATATAAGCCAACACCTCTACTTGCTGCCAAATCCGCTGGGGATTGTTATCTATCGCATCGTTAAAAGCATCAATCTCGGTGTAATCGGCAATGCCACTGGTCATATTAAGTAGCTGTCGAACGGTGATCTGATCGTAATTCACGATTGAATCAATCATTGACGCATCAAGGTAATCAGCCATGGGTCCGTCAATATCTAAGCTATTTTCCTCAGCCAATTTAAGCACTGTGGTGGCCACCAGCAGTTTGGTCATGCTGGCAATTCGCAGTGAATCTTCAACGTCAATCGCAGTAGCTGTCACACTATCTTTTACCCCACTGGATAAAAACCAAGATTGCTGCTCATCAACAATGGCCATCACCACGCCGGGCGTCGCCGACGCCGCAATACTGTTGTCTAAAATGTCCTGCAACTGGGTCTGGGTATCATCTGTGGTCGGCGTAGGTGCTGGCGGTTGTGGTACCGGTTCAGAGGATTGACCGCCACTGCCGCAGGCTGTCATGACACTGAGCAAAACGCTCAAAAGAAGTAATTTAACCCATTGCATAATGAAACCTTTTAGTTTTAGCCGGATGTCTGTTCTCATCTTAGCACATAGCTGACGCCCCACCCAATCCCCTCAAACTTGTGTTCCTTGCGCTAAGTGAGCTATGCTTCAAATGGACTAAAATCAATTGATAAACGACATGCGTTTTCTCATTTTATGGTTGTTATTACTGCCTTCATTAATGGCTCAGGCAAGCGGACCTGCTGCTCGGTTTGAGCGGCTGTCGTCTGATGCCGGGTTGTCACAAAATTCCGTTTCAACCATCCTCCAAGATAGCCAAGGATTTATGTGGTTTGGTACTTATGATGGCCTTAATCGCTATGATGGTTATGAATTCAAAGTGTTTCGTCATGACCCCAATAACCCAAACTCGGTTACTGGCAGCAATATCAGGGTGTTATACGAAGACTCACAAGGCATATTGTGGATTGGCACCGACAGCGGCGGACTGAGCCAATATCATCGTCAAAGTCAGCGTTTTGTCCATTTTAAACACGACCCATCTAACCCCCACAGCCTTAGCCATAACCGAGTCACGGCCATCACCGAGGATGCCACAGGCACGCTTTGGACCGGCACTTTTGGTGGCGGACTCAATCGCTTTGATCGCCAAAAACAGCGTTTCAGTCGGTTTAACCATCAGCCTGACCATGACCAAAACCCGGCAAACAGCCTATCAAGCAATCATATCACCGCCCTACTCACTGACCAGCACGACAACCTTTGGATTGGCAGCCAAAACCATGGCATCAGTCAGTATAATATCACCAACCGCAGTTTTCGCCATTTCAGCCATCAAGCTGACAATCCCCACAGCCTGAGTCACAATAACATCAGGTCAATTTTTCAAGATTCTCAGGGAACGTTATGGATTGGCAGCAAACATGGTCTCAACCGTCTCGACGGCGATCATTTTGTTCACTTCAAACATCAGCCGAATAATCCACGCAGTTTAAGTGATAACAGCATTTGGTCGATTGAAGAAGATGCAGGCGGCATATTATGGATTGGCACTGAAGACGGCGGTCTTAATCAATTGACTTTGCCCCTATTACCAACAAGAGCATCAGAAAAAATAGCAACAAAAGAATTCAAAAACCAAAAGGTTGCCAAAGCCGCCATCGCCCCCGGTTTTAACCACTTTAGAAATGCCCCGTCAGATATTCATAGCCTCAGCCAAGGCCGGGTGAAAGCGCTGTTTAACGACAACAAAGGCACGTTATGGATTGGCCTGTATGGCGGCGGTGTCAACTATTACGATGCCAATAAAGGGCTTTTTGGTCACTTTAAACATCAGTCAGATGATCGCCACAGCCTCAGTGCTAACTCGGTTCACGCCATTTTCAAAGACAGCCGCAACACCCTGTGGATCGGCACCGATAACGCACTGAATAAATACCATCCACAATCACAACAGTTCAGCCATTTTAAGCATGACCCGAATGACCCCAACAGCATCAGCAGTGGCCGAGTGAACACCATTTATGAAGATAGCCAGGGCATTCTATGGGTTGGCAACAATGGCAGCGGACTCAATCAATATGATCGACACAGCCAGCGTTTTAAACATTTCACCCACCAAGACAAAAACCCCCACAGCTTGAGTAATAACATTGTTCGCTCAATACTCGAAGACAGTCGGGGCACGCTGTGGATTGGCACTTATGGCGGTGGGCTAAACCGTTATGACCGCAAAACTGGTCGTTTCGAGGCTTTTCGTCACCATCCCGGCGAAAGTAGCAGTTTAAGCAGTGACTTGGTGATGTCTGTGATTGAAGACAGTCAAGGCGAATTATGGGTCGCCACCAATGGCGGCGGGCTAAACCATTTCGACGGCCAAAATGATGAATTTGGCCAATACCGTCAAGACAGCAACAGCCCGCAAAGCCTCAGCGACGACCGGGCCTGGTATATCCATCAAGATCAGCAACAAGATTTGTGGATTGGCACCGCCAGCGGCCTTAATCACCTTGACCGTAATAGCGAACACTTCACCCACTACCAGCAAAAAGATGGCCTCGCCGACGACGTGGTGTTGGGCATCCTCGAAGACCAACAAGGCCAGTTGTGGGTTAGTAGCAACAAAGGTCTGTCAACAATCAACCCGCTGACCAAAGCCATTACCCGCTATGATATCAATGACGGGTTACAGAGCAATGAGTTTAATCAGGGGGCCTATTTCGCCGCTAGCAATGGCGAATTGTTTTTTGGCGGTATTAACGGCTTTAATCGTTTTTATCCCCAGCAAATCGGCGACGATAATAACCTGCAAACCAACATGGTATTGACCGACTTTTTGCTGTTTAACCAGTCCGTGACCATTGGCGCGCAAAATGCGCTAACAGGCGACTCGACCCGGGTATTAACCAAGGCGATTAATGCACTCGACCAGTTAACCCTCAGCCATGAGGAAACCCTCATCAGCTTTGAATTTGCGGCGCTAAACCTAAGCAACCCGATGCACGCGCAATACGCCTATCAATTGCAAGGCTGGGATAAAGAATGGATTCAAACCGATGCGAAACGGCGCTTTGCGACCTATACCCGACTCAGTCCAGGCAATTATAGTTTCAAAGTGAAACTCAGCACACCAGTCAGCCAAACGGGTTACCCCGAGCAAATCAAGTCGATAAAAATCACCGTACTGCCAGCCCCTTGGTTCAGCCGATGGGCATTAAGTGGTTATATTTTGTTGGCCCTAGCACTGGCGTTGCTACCGCTAGTCACTGTGCTAATGAATCGACGCAATCGACATAATCAACAGAGCCGCCATAGTCGCCATCAACCCCGATTGGACAATAAACCTGGTGGCACGCCGCCTGTTTTTAACCAAAACGAACGACCCACAGCAGCATCTGCCAATCATACCAATAACACCAATAACACCATCGCCGACACCATTCACCACAACAGCCAGTTCAGAATTTTGATGGTCGATGATGAACCTATCAATCTTCAAGTATTGCACAATCACTTGTCGTTGCTCAATTACCAATTGGTTGAAGCCATCGATGGTGAGCAGGCACTGCGCTTTATTGACGACAGTATTGACCACAGTATTGACAACAGTATTGACAACAATGGCCCATTTGACCTCGTGCTGTTAGACATCATGATGCCCGGATTATCCGGTTTTGAAGTTTGTCAAAAACTGCGCGAGAAACATTCCGTCAACGACTTACCCATCTTGTTTTTAACCGCTAAAAACCAGGAAGAAGACCTGGTCGAAGGTTTCGCCGTCGGCGGTAATGATTACCTCACCAAACCCATCACCAAATCTGAACTACTGGCCAGGGTCGAGACCCATCTCAAATTACTCGACATTAACCGTCACCTCGAGCATAAAGTCGCACAACGCACCACTGAACTGGCGCAAAAAAACCGCGAAGTCATGACCACCCAACAACAATTGCTTCAGGCAGAAAAAATGGCCTCATTAGGCACCTTAACCGCCGGTGTCGCCCATGAAATCAATAACCCCACCAACTTTGTTCATATCAGTGCGTTTAACCTCGAACAAGACTTAAACCGATTTCAACAATTTTTGTTTGAACTGGCGGGTGCCCAAGCCCAACAGGCCGTACTGGACAGTTTTCGCGAACAGTTTAAACCCTTGCACGATCACCTTCAGACCATCAAAAATGGCACCGAACGAATTAAAGCCATTGTTGATGATTTAAGGGCATATACCCAGCTCAGCAGTAGTGATTTACAATCGTCAGATATCACCGGTTTGCTTCGCTCCACTGTCCATCTGGTGCAAACTCAATACCTTGAACTGGCCGAATTCATCACCGACTTTAAAATCACCAACCAAATACAATGTTACCCCGGCCAACTCAATCAGGTATTTATGAACCTTATCGTTAACGCCTGTGATGCTATTCGAGATAAGCAACGCCAAAACAACAAACAGGGTAATCAACAACAACCCAGCCAACGAGGCAAAATAGAGGTCAGTTGTAAAATGGTCAATGCAATGGTTGAAGTTTGCATTAAAGACAACGGCTGCGGCATGACACCAGAAACTCTAAACAAGTTGTTCGAACCATTTTATACCACCAAAGACATCGGCGAAGGCAGCGGATTAGGCTTATCCATCTCTTATGGCATCGTCCAACAACACCAGGGTGAATTAACGGTTGAATCAAAATTGGGACTCGGGAGCACCTTTCGGCTGCGCCTACCTTTGCAACTGGGTGCAGTAAGCCAAACTTCCTAGGGGGACACCCTAGCATCGACTATCCTCTATCCACTTATTAAGCTATGCTTAGGCAAAACCTCATTCACTACTATAAGCGAACACAGCACACCCAATGCGCCTTATTATTGCATTATTAATATGGTTCCAGTCACTGATTGCGCTGGCAGCGAGTCCTGCGATGCATTTTAATCGGCTGCCTGTTGATCATGCCTTACCACAAAATTCGATTTACAGCATTTTACAAGACCAACGCGGGTTTTTATGGTTTGCCACCGAAGATGGGCTTAATCGCTATGATGGCTACGAATTCCTCACCTTTCGCCACGATCCAAAGCAGCCCGGCTCACTGAGTCATAATTACATTAACAAGATTTACCAAAACCTACAGGGCACCTTGTGGGTTGGCACCAGCAATGGACTCAATCGCTTTGACCATAAAAGTCGACAATTTGCCCGCTTCAATCACCAGCCAGACAACCCCAATAGCCTCAGCAATGATAACGTCACCACCATTCTAGAAGACTCAACCGGGGTACTTTGGGTGGGCACCGACAACGGATTGAATAAATTCGATCCGATCAGCCAAAGTTTCACCCGTTTTGAGCATCAGCCAGAGGACCCGCGCAGTTTAAGCCATAATGCGGTTAGAACTATTTATGAAGATGCCGCTGGAACTCTGTGGATCGGCACCAATGGCGGCGGCCTTAACCGCTTTGAACCCGCCAGCAAAGACTTCGTTCATTACCGACATCAACCCAACAATAACAATAGCTTAAGCCATGACCGCATCTTCACCATCATCGAAGACAATCAAGGCGTTTTGTGGATTGGCACCCTCGGGGGCGGACTCAACCAGCTTGATCAACAACGCCAACAATTCACCCGTTATAAAAATAAATATTTAAGAACCGACAGTCTCAGCCATAATATTGTGCTGTCTTTGCACCAAGACAGCACCGGCAGGTTATGGGTCGGCACCCTTGATGGCGGACTCAACTTGTTTGACGCCAAACATCAACGTTTTATCCGTTTCAACCATAACAGTGCAGACGCCGACAGTCTCAGCAGTGACCGGGTTTGGTCACTGTTTGAAGATGCCAACAAAGCCCTGTGGATTGGCACCAGTGCCGGACTAAATAAATTTAATATTCTGGCCCAACGTTTCGGCCATTTTAAACACCTGCAATCAGACCCCAGCAGCCTCAGCCATGATATCGTCACCGCTTTTCAAGAAGATGCCCAAGGTACACTGTGGATTGGCACCGCTGGCGGACTCAATCAATATGTGCCACAAACCCAGTATTTCAGGCAATTTCGTCACGACAGCAGCAACCCCAACAGCCTCAGCCATGATAATATCAGCGCCATTTTTAAAGACCGCAGTGGCCAGTTGTGGATTGGTACCGATGGCGGCGGATTAAATCGGTTCGATCCTCAAACTGGCCAATTCGTTCATTACCGCCATGATTCATCTGACCCACTGAGCCTCAGTGACGATCAGATCACCAGCATCAATGAAGACAACAACGGTCAACTGTGGATTGGTACCTCCGATAGCGGGTTAGACAAATTCAACCCTAAAAATCAGCGTTTTGTCCACTTTCGCCATCGCCAATCTAACCCTCGCAGCCTCAGTAACGACGCCGTCAATACCATCTATTTTGACAGTAGCAACACCTTATGGGTTGGTACCACCGACGGCCTCAACCGCTATAATCCGCAGCAGGAAGATTTCAAACGTTTTAAACATCAACCATCAAACCCCAACAACAGCTTAAGCCAAAGCCATATCTTATCGATATTCCAAGATAGCCGGGAACGATTATGGATTGGTACTTTTGGCGAAGGATTAAATCTATACAATAGTATCACAGACAGTTTTAGGCACTTTCGTGAAAAAGACGGCCTAGCCAATGATGTTATTAATGACATTCTTGAGGATGATACCGCGCAATTATGGCTCAGCACCAACCATGGCCTCAGTCGCTTTAACCCTCAAGATCAAAACTTTAATAACTATGACATCAGCGATGGTCTGCAAAGCAACGAGTTTAACCGCGGTGCCAGTTACCGCAGTATCAGTGGTGAGTTATTTTTTGGTGGCATCAATGGTTTTAACCGCTTTCAGGGCAAAGATATTCTCGGCGACAGCCAACCGCCCAAAGTCGTATTAACCCGGTTCTCGTTGTTTAATCAGCCTATTCCCATCTCTGGCAGCATTAATGCCCATCAATCTGCCTACCAATTGCCGCAAGACATAGAACTGATGCAAGAGTTAAACCTCAGTTACCAGCAAAACCTGCTCACCTTTGAATTTGCAGCACTACATTTTAGCAACCCGATAAAAAATAACTATGCCTACAAACTCAAAGGCCTTGACCGCGAGTGGATTTATACTGACGCGACTCGCAGACTCGCCACCTATACCAGCTTACCGCCAGGCAGTTATACCTTACAGATTAAGGCCAGCAACAATGATGGTTACTGGAATGAGCAATTCAAGTCGTTGAAAATCAATATTTTACCACCGCCCTGGTTTACCTGGTGGGCCTATTCACTCTATGCGCTGCTGATGCTTTCTTTGATGTTTGCCTTTGCCGATGCGCAACGTAAAAAATTACGTGACCAACGCCAAAAAACCCTCGACCAACATGCGCTCAACCAACAACTCAAGCAGGTAGACAGGCTCAAAGATGAATTTTTGGCCAATACTTCTCACGAATTGCGCACCCCACTTAATGGCATTATTGGCCTCGCAGAATCGCTGATGGACGGCGTTGGCGGGCCGCAGTCCAATGCCAGCAATGCCAATCTGGCGATGATCGTCAGCAGTGGCAGGCGCTTGGCCAATCTGGTTAATGATATTCTTGATTTCTCTAAACTGAAAAACCACAACATCAGCCTTAACGTCAGAGCGGTTGACTTGCATAGTATGGTCGATGTGGTGCTGACCCTTTCCCATCCGTTAGTGGGTGACAAAACGCTGAAATTGGTCAATTCTGTGCCATTTGATTTATCCGCCGCTTTGGCCGATGAAGACCGTTTGCAGCAAATCTTTCATAACCTGATCGGCAATGCCATCAAATTTACCGATGAAGGTGAGGTAACAGTGTCTGCCACCGAGACCGAGGATGGCCTCAACATCAGCGTTATGGATACCGGCATTGGTATCACCCAAGCGCAATATGTCACCATTTTCAATTCATTTGAACAAGGGGGCAGCAGTGACCGAACCTATAGTGGCACAGGGTTAGGGCTGTCGGTGAGCAAACAACTGGTGAACTTGCATGGTGGAGACATCACCGTCGAATCAACCTTAGGCGAGGGTTCGACCTTTAGCTTTACCCTGCCCACCTGTGACGAACAACCAGAGGCTAACACCACCCTTCATGTTGCTGCCCATACCGCCACTTATACGTCGAGCAATAGCCCGGCCAATATCGCGCTCAATCCGATGGTGTCACGTTTACATCAATTTGAAGATGATAGTGACGATTTAACTTATACAAAAATGGCCCCTGACAGCAATAAATTTCGCATTTTATTGGTCGATGATGAACCGATTAATCGCCAGGTATTACACAATTACCTGTCGTTGCAAAACTACCAATTGGTAGAAGCCTCAGATGGCGAACACGCATTAGACGCGGTTAAAAACAATGGCCCGTTTGACTTGGTATTGCTCGATATCATGATGCCTGGCATGACCGGTTATGAAGTGTGTCAAAAGCTTCGTGAGGACCACCCCGCCAGTGATTTGCCGGTGATCTTTTTGACCGCCAAAAATCAGGTCGCCGATCTGGTGCAAAGTTTTGCCGTCGGCGGTAATGATTATCTCAGTAAACCGGTGGCCAAATATGAATTATTGACCCGGGTTGAAAACCATCTGAAATTTCTCGACATCAATCGCAATCTCGAATATAAAGTGGCCGAGCGTACCAAAGCCTTGGTCCAGTCAAACCAACGGGTCACCGCCTTAAGTGAAGTGTGTAGCCAAATCAGCTCAACGCTGGATCTTGATCAACTGCTAAGCACGCTGTACAGCCATATTGAAGCCTTAATGGTGGTAGATATATTGTGTCTGGGATTATATGAGGTCGACAAACGTCGTATCGTGTTTGAACTGGCGATTGAAAGTGACGAGTATTTACCGCCCTATATCATTAATATGTCGGAAACATACCGTCCAGCGGTGTGGTGTATCAGCAAAAAACGACCGCTGATCATGAATGATTTTGACAAAGATTACGCCAAATATTTTGGTGATGCGCCCATACCCAAACCGATGGAAGGCGATAGCCCAGGGGCGCTGATGTATTATCCGTTAATCGTCGCCGAACAGATCATCGGGGTTTTAACGGTGCAAAGCTTTCAAAAAAATGCCTATAACGAATACCAGCAGGATATGCTGCGCACCATCGCCTCGACCACCGCAATTGCACTGGACAATGCCAATGCCTACCGCCAGATTGCCCGCCAGAATCGTGAAATCATCTCGACTCAGCAACAGCTGGTACAATCTGAGAAAATGGCCTCACTGGGTACTCTAACCGCAGGCGTGGCCCATGAAATTAACAACCCAACCAACTTTGTTCATGTTAGCGCGCAAAACCTCGAAGTTGACTTATCTCGCTTTAAAGACTTTTTGTTTGAACTGGCTGGCGAAGATGCCGAGCAAGCGATTTTTAACAGTTTAAACGCCAAATTCCTGCCTTTGCATGAACACCTCAATACCATTAAAAACGGCACCGAACGAATCAAAATCATTGTTCAAGATTTAAGGGCCTTTAGCCAGCTTGATTCTGCTGATCAAAAAACCGTACAAGTCGCTGAATTACTCAATTCTACGGTAAGCCTAGTCAAAACCAAATATCTTGAAATGACCGAATTCACCACAGATTTGGCCGACTCCGGTGAATTACACTGTTATCCCGCTCAGCTCAATCAGGTATTTATGAATCTCATTGTTAATGCCTGTGATGCTATTCGTGATCGCCAGCGCCAAGACGAGCAACAGGACAAAGAAAAGGGTCGCGGACTGATTGCCATTGGTTGCCGGCTGATTGACGGTTTCATTACCGTCACCATCAGGGATAACGGTTGCGGTATGACCAACCGAACCAAAACCAAATTATTTGAACCGTTTTACACCACCAAAGACGTCGGCGAAGGCACTGGCTTGGGTCTGTCGATTTCTTATGGCATTGTGCAAAAACACAATGGCGAGTTACATGTCGACTCGGAGTTGGGCGTGGGTACCACTTTTACTTTAAAGCTGCCTGCTTCGACGTAAAATAAAAACCATTTGAAGCATTAAGATTAAAATCTCTCCCCCCTAAAAACACCCTCTTACCTAAATATTTTGGTTGTACCACCGAATATTTAGCTGTACACTGCGCCCGTTAAAAACAACAAGAAACTCAAATAAGGACATAATAGATGATCATACGACACAGGTTTTTGGCTTTGGTGTTATTTTTTGCTTTTGGCACAGTTGAGGCGGTTGAGGCAAAAGTTGAAGTAAGCATTGAGGCGGGCGCGGTCTATTTACCACTGCCCCCTAGTCAAGTCTCAGCGCTAGAAGAGATATACATCGCCACTGAGGGTGCCAACTGGCATAGCAATGCCAATTGGTCAAGCAAAGATCCCTGCCGATGGTATGGTGTTCACTGCTTGCAAAAAAAAGTACCAGGTGCAAGTGATACCACCTATCAACTCCACGTCAGTCAATTAAATTTAAGCTCGAATAATTTAATTGGCACAATCCCCGTTTCTATCAATGCATTAGAAGAACTCACAAAGATAGATTTATCTCATAATCAACTTAATGGTTCAATACCAGCCACCTTGAGCTTGTTAGATAAATTGGCAAGCATCGATTTAGCGGCCAATGCGTTAAGCGGTTCAATCCCAACATCATTGGGTTTTTTAGCTGAACTGACGACACTCTCTTTACATAACAATCAGTTAAGCGGAGAAATTCCAGTATCTATCGGCAGTTTAGCAAAACTGACCCAATTGCACTTGCATAGCAATAAGTTAACTGGATCAATACCCAAAACTATTGCTCAACTTATTCATCTGAAAGAATTATTGTTGATGAGTAACCAATTAACAGGCAATATCCCCAGTGAAATAGGCAATATGGGACGATTAGAAGCCATATACTTAAGCCGAAATAAACTCACTGGCTCAATACCGAATTCGCTCACTCAGCTTGGTAATCTACGCAAGCTTTACTTATCCGACAATCAATTAGAGGGCAACATCCCCGATTCAATAGGCACTTTAGTCCAATTAGAGCACTTGCAATTAAACGGCAATGACCTTGATGGCACTATGCCAAATTCAATCGGCGATTTAAGTCAATTACAGATTCTAAAGTTATCAGACAATAGGCTTAACGGCAGTATTCCCGAAGTCATCGGTAATCTAACCAATTTAACCACTTTAACGCTGTCGTCCAATCTGTTCAGCGGTGACATACCAACAGCCATCGACAAGTTAACCTCATTGACGATTTTGCACTTAAGCCATAATAAAATCACCGGTGTCATACCCGAATCGATTGGCAACTTAACTCAGTTGAATTCACTTATGCTTGACAACAATCAACTGACAGGCACATTACCAAAGTCCCTCGGCAATTTAGATAAATTGGCCTTATTCTGGGCAACCAGCAACCAACTTACTGGCATCACGCCACCAAGCCTCTATGCACTGGCCAATAGCAACAAAAGTCTGTTCTATCTGAATTTCAATGAAGATCTAGGTGCACCGCTGTCACCCTCATTTCTGACAGAATACCCGTGGCTCGCGGAACAGTTTTTAGAAAAATCAGAGCGAATAACCCACTTCGGCCAACGCAATTGTTATCCCGACACCAACCATTTTACTACCCGATTTGACGGCGCAGAAAACTGGCTGCGCTACACTTGCACCACCCAAAACCAGAGTTGCCCAGAACAAAATACCGGCCCTGCGTGCATGGCAGGCAACCCCATTAACTTACGTACAGGGGTAAAACAACAAACCGTCATCGACTTTCGTTCAACAGGTCCATCACCGCTGCAACTCATCCGCCGCTATAACTCAGTCAATCGAGACTGGTCATTTAACTTGCAACCTTATCAATTACTCGAAGACGACGTTTATGTGCGCGTGAAAAGAACCAATAATAAAAGTTACTTATTTTACTGCAACGCGACAACCGATAGCTGTAACCGCAAATATAGTGTTGGTGAAACAACGATCGCACGCGGTTATCGATTGGAAAAATTGGCCACCAGCTATCAATTTACCTTACCCTCTGGTGCCACAGAAACTTACAACACCGATGGCCAAATGGTTGAATCCACCAGCAGCCAAGGGCAAACGCTCAGCTATTCTTATCAAGCCAATATCATCACCATTGATAACGCATTTAATCAACACATCACCCTAACCTTAAGCGATAACCGAATCAGCCAAGCCACAACACCCCTTGGTGTATTTGGCTATGACTACAATGCCGCGGGGTTATTATCAACCGTCACCAAACCCGATAACAGCACTGTTGATTATTATTACGATGAACAGACCTACAGCAACGCAGAACCCGGCGCAGGTTTATTGACCGGTCACAGTGATGGCAAAGGCCAGCGCGCTGCTAGCTGGTATTACGATAATCAAGCGCGAGCCTATAAGAGCGAGCATGGTGAGGGCGTCGATACAACCCAAATACGCTTTATCAGCGAATCTGGCGACACCGTGATAGATGCAGACAATAACGCCACGTTACAACAACGCGTCAGAGAAGTGATTAACCCCTTGGGCCAACGCACCCGGACCACCTTTGTCGCACCAGCAGACCAACAAGCCGAAAAAATAGAATACTTCAACAATCAAGACACTTTAACCGCCACAGAATTTTACCAGTATGACGACATTGGTTACCTTGCTCAATCGTCCGATAAACAAGGGCTTATCACCCAATTCAGCCGCGATATCAAAGGCCGAGAACTCACCCGCATTGAATATGC
>JBLGCB010000092.1:0-18925 GCA_047617105.1 Phenylobacterium sp.
CATGTTAATAGCGTGACTGATTTTATCAGCCCCGAGGTGATTGATGAGATCCCTGGCAGTTTACGTGACTCATTGCAGCAAAAACTCGACAGTTTGGTCTGTGCCAAAGAAACTGCGCAACTGGCTGCCACGATTGGCCGCGAGTTTGACGATAAATTACTGATGGGCGCTTCTGATCACGCCCAGGCCCAAGTGCAAAGTGATTTGGAGGAATTGATTGAGGCTGAGTTAATTTATCTGCAACGTCAAGTCGGCGGTGACCGTTATATCTTCAAACATGCTTTGGTCAGAGATGCCGCTTATGAATCGATGGTCAAACCGCGGCAAAAATTGTTCCATGGTTGGATTGGTCAAGCGTTAGAACATGCCGATGTGGTGAATCAGCAACCCGCCATTGTTGCTTATCATTTTGAATATGCAGAGGATTTTGTTGCTGCGACTAAATACAGCCATTTACATGCCGACCAGCTGGTTGAAAAAGCCAGTTTTAACGATGCCCAAAGCCAATTCAAAAAAGCCCTGTTGTTGTATCACAGCGGTGGTATCACTGATACCGAGCTTGAAGTGTCACTGCGCAATGGACTGGCTTCATCGATCATTGCTGGGGAAGGTTGGCTTAAGGCCGAAGCGGTATCGTTATTAAAGCAAAACCAGCGACTGACCGAGCACCATAAGCATCACAATTTTACCGCCAGTCGAGGGGCTTGGTTGGTACACTGGGCTTCTGGCGAAGTCAACGAAGCGCATGTCATCAGTACGGCCTTGTATCAACATCATCATCAGCATGGCCCTGATAACAAGATGATTATTTATGAAATGATCATCCAGACCAGCTTTACCCTAAGCCAGTTTGATGCCGTGAGACAATATTATAATGAATGCCTCGATACCATTGAGCACTTTGATAATTTAAGCGCCACGACCGTCGAAAGCTTTGGCATGGTCAGCAGTATTGCCTGTCAAGTATTTATGTCCATTGCAGCACTCATAGAGGGTAATATCGGTGATGCTTACCGCGTTAAGGGCATGGTCGACGCCGCTTTAACACGGGTAAAGTCAGATGGCTATCTTAGTGGTGCCAATGGTCTGATGGCATGGTTTTACATCGTTCATTGGCATCAGGAAACGGGTCAACAGCAACGTGAAGCACTGTTTCAACAAGCACTTGAACATATCCACTTAGGAATAGACCTTGGTATAAAGTCTGACAATGATATGTGGGTTGAATACAACAAAATGTACCTATCTATGCTCACCTTTGAGGTTGACGGTGACGTTGTTCTGAGTGATTTTGAAGCTAAGATTAAACGATTTGATGCCTACAAGCTCAATAGAGGGTTTGCTTACCTAACCTTATCGCGAAGAGCACGAGATGCCAATAATTTACGATTGGCTGAACAAACGGATGATATCTGTAAACAAGAAATACAAGACAGTGGCATTACTTTTGTCACTTCACTTTTTATACCACAACCATTAAAAGGCTAATACAATGACAGACGTAGAGAATTATTTTGAACCTGGACTACTGTCCTTTTTATACAACTTAAAATTTAATGAAACGCTTCAGGACGAATGTGCCAAAGACCTTAATGGCGTTATGGACCTATTTGCATTGACGGGACCAGAACGAATAACCATTCGGTCTATTGAACGTGATGGGTTAAATGCTGAAAATTATATTGCTTTATCAGCGGAATTATTGCCTTCAATACAACCGATTGTCGGTTTTATTTGGTAGTTTTGGTTGAATTATTGATGGACTCATGATGGTTAATACGCTTTCAAGCTTATATCAGACGATTTTACAGCAAAACAGCACACTGATTGATGTTGAATTTAACCATCATTTATCTGCACTGGTCAACAATGCCCCGCAAAACATCAAATCTTTGTGTTTAGAGTTCAAGGCTGATGGTAGCAAACAATGTGATTTATTATTGTCTTATCAAAGTGATAGAGTGACGATGCAATCGCTGGCAGATTATTGTCAGCCATTCGAGGCCAACCCCAATGGCAAAAAACTCATCGATTTTCTTGAGCACTGTCGCGCCCTTGAGCATGATTGCCCGATACCGCTATTTTGGTTTAGCTTCGATTGGCTCGGGTCACACTTTTCGCCCATACCCACTTTTTACTACAGTACTAATCATAGAGCATTTTATGACTTGGCGATGTTTAAACAACATCTCATCGGATCCTGTGGTCTATTGGCCGCCGAATTTAGCGCCCACGCAGTCTCGTTTTTAACCGCGAAAAACAGTCCCTTTATTTTGGATGTTGGTTTTACTTTCCCCCGCACACCGTGTTGTTTGAAACTGGGCGGCAGAATTAAGGCGAGCCAACTCAGCGCTTTGTTGTCCGAGATTCAATGGTCTGGAAACGATGATAAACTGCAAACCTTGTTTAACACCTTTGGTGATTTGTTAAAATACCCTCGTATTGGTATTTCTTATCAGCAAAAGCTGGTCGACCGAATTGAAATAGAATTGCCTTGGATAACCAATAGTGATAACAATTATATCAATGACGATTTTATCAACAAACTGGGTCAACTGGGTTGTGCTTATGCGCTTGATGGCACAGCGCTGTCAAATTGGTATGGTGCCAATGAAAATGCCGGCTTGTATCTCAAACTATCCTTGGCTGAAGATTCAACCTTGAGCCTAAAAGCGTATCTTCATATACTTGCTGAAAAACCCCTTTTTAACAACAGACAAGCGAAAACAACATGAAAATAATCTTAGTTTTGACCCTGATGACTGGCTTAATCGGTTGCTTGGCCCAAAGTGGTCGCATCAACTTGCCAGCAACAGCAACAGCAACAGTCGCACAAACTCATTATCAGTATCCTGCTTGGCTTAAATCAACGCCTTGCGATCACCAAAACTTTACCTTTACCGGTTTGCCAGACAATTTTATCCATTTAGAGCACTTTCCGCCGGATGCCTACAAAAGGTCCAACTGTGATGCGCTATTACCAAAAAATAGCATCAAACCCGTGCCCACCATGGCTGACGCGCAAACAAGCGAAACAGCCGCCACCATTAGAAGCCAAAAGCTGGCTTTTTTGTCTGCCCAATATGATTTGTTTTCGTGGGCATCTTTCATCACCTTAAACAGGGCTGTCAATGACCAATTTGAGATAACACAACATAACCTACCCGCCACAGGGGATCCTGTGTGGTTAAATTGGCGTGATGTTAACAGTGTTTTTCTGGCCAATGGCGAAAAACCTAAAGATTGGGACTTTAGTCAGAATAAAACCTATAACCCGGTTATCGCTGATATTGAGCAGGTGGGCGAACAGCATGGCCAGTCATCAACGGTGTTAGTCGATCAGCAAGGCAAGGTCGTTTATTACCAGCGTTATATTGGGCCAATTTTCTTTGACAGCATCAGTCCAGACAGCACTCATTTGGTGCCCGCTAAAAAACTCTATAATCGAGAATATCAGCTTGAAGCCTATAACAGCGATGCTAGTGGTGTTGATCTTGATTTACCGATGGGGTTTTATAAAAGTTGTCGAGTGTCAGAGGCTAATGAGGAAAAGGTCGATTGCGTCGCCGATTTATCTGGTTATAACGGATCGAATTTCTCCGGCGTGGTTGAACTTAAAGCCGCATGGAAGCAACTGCCACAGGATGGCGTCAATAACCATCGTTATATCACCCACAATGCGACCATAAAAACCTATCAAGACAATGACCCTAAGCAACCCGGCGTAGAACAGGCGGCATTATTGGGTTTGGTTGGATTTCATATTAACCATAAAACCCTAACCTCATCAAGTTGGGTATATTCAACCTTCTCTCATATCGACAATACTGAGACCCCGTTAAATCTTGCACTCAGCCCCTCATTTTATGATTTAAATTGCCCACAATGCCAGGTCAATATCGCTTTTGATGAAACCAATAAAATCAATACTCAAGTCAAACTGTTGGCTGATATTGCACCAATCACCCAAACCATCAATACACTGGTTGGCGAAGCATTGAATAAGGACAATTCTGTGTTGCAATATTATCGTTTATTAGGTACTCAGTTTACAACCACAGGGCAACCCCTGTTTAAACACCAGCAAGATGAGCAAGAAAAGCTGGTTAATTTTGCGAGGACCCATCCTTACCCAACATTTTTAGCCAACGATGTGATTGAAACCTTCTTACAACCAGGTAATGGCGATAGTGCAGCACCAAAATGGTTTAAAAATTCATCGTGTATGAATTGCCATGCCAAGGCAGCGATTTACAGCGGTTGTGAGGTGAAAGAAGGTCGCGCTGTGGCTGTCACTACTGCGGGTAGCGGTGATTTTAGCTTTATATTTACTAAAGCCCAGTGGCAACACCCGCCGACAATAGACTATGGGCAATGCGTCATCAAACCGCCTAAAGGCTAAGTAATGCAACCGATACTTTTGCACTGCTTATGGCCGAAAGGTTAGTGATATACAATACTTGGCCTTGCCAATTTTGCATCAACACTTTTTGATTGTCTGCGGTATTATCGCCGCCTTTGCAGGTGTCAGGGAGTGGGTCTGGGGTATTAAGGCAAATGACCGTGACTGTTTTGCCAGCCATAAACACCACGCGTGCCAGACCCAACTCACCTTTAATGACTAGGCGCATAAATCCCAGTCGACTTTGGGTCTGCCTAGCATGATTTAATGGCAAAGCCATAAATTCACCGTTGTCAGGAAAATTTGCCGGTTGACCAAATGCCGCACCAAACGCGGTCATTTGGATGGGCGCGGATTGGCTGATATTGGTGATTTTAATTAACCCCTTATTTTCCCTTTGAATTAACGTGGCGATATTGGTTAAAGCTTTGACTTCGCTGACCACCAATTCGAGGCCATTCACCGTGGTGGCCACTTGACCATTGTCTGGTTTATCTGTTTGATTCAGCGCCGCCAGTATCCAACCGGTGTGTGACGGTGCTGGCACTGTCAGCTGTTTATTGACCGCTAAAGTGATGGCGCGACCATCCCAGTGATCGGCATTTACTGTTTGCCCAAAATCATGGTGTTGACCAAATAAAATGGCTGGCCACAGAAGCGCAGAAATAACCAACCCCAGCAAAGTAGCCACAATACCGCGGGTATTCACCACCAATTCACAAGGTATCTAATGCAACGGTGGCGGCCTGATTAGATAGTGGTGATAGATTGACCACCCATAATGTTTTGCCTAGCCAATTGTTGGTGATGGAATGGCTATCTTGGCTGGTTGAAATATCATAACCTGGTTGGTTTTTTGGTGCATTAAGACACAAGGTGGTGACTTGTGAACCTGCGAAAAGTATGACTACGGTATATTCTAATTCGGTGGCAGCAAAAGTCAGCTCCTGAAGTTTGGGTTTGGACATGGTTTTTCGCGCGTTATACTTTTCTAAAGAATGTGCAATGCCATCGGCGCATAACGGCTTTGGATTGATAGAAGCCAAACCCGGACCATATGCACTGACATATAGTTGAGCAGGGCTATTATTGTTGATATTCAGGCTATTACCACCAAAATTTCTCACCAGTATGAGGGGCGCGTTTTGAAGCGCTGGTACATCAATGTGTTCTGGCCGAGATCCGCCACTGGTGATCGTCACCTGGCCTAATTCATTGGCCTCACTCAAATTAAATATCGCGATGGCCATGTCGCCATCTGTCGACTGTTTCATGGTTAAGGTGCCATGTTCGCCAACATTTTGTCCTGTTCCATCCCATTGACTCATTGGGCTTCTCCATTAAGAGTTAAATGTAATGATGACATCGACAATAAGCGTTTATTGTCGATATCATCCGCCTTGAAAGGGTCTTCGCGAAAGCTATTCCGATTGCAAGTTAACGGTTGCACCTTCTGCGGTTTGGGCAGACAAGTTCACCACGTATAGGGTTTTGCCACGAAAGTTTTTCTCTATTTTATATTTGTTGTCTGGGACAACTTTGGAGTAATCCTCCACCGGCACGCCAGCATCTGATGGTGTGTTAACACAGTAAACTTGAGCGTCAGTGCCAACAAAAACACCAAATATGGTGTAATCTTGCTCTGCCTTTAGGGTTAACTCTTGGAATCTGGTTTTGGTTATGGCCTTAAGCGATTGATAAGGCGCCAAATCGTGAAATATGGCGTCATCCGGTAACTCACCACTTTTATCAAAGCCAGGCGCGTAAGCGGTGATTTCAATATCTGATTGTGCACTTCTATTCGAAAGAGACACAATGTTGCTGCCAAAATTTTCGATGATAATAGAGGGCGCATTTTGATTGGCTTGTGCAGCTAATGTTTGGTGAAATGAACCACCAGCGGTGACCGATAAGTTGGCAACATTATTGATTTCACTGGTATTGGTATAAGCAATGATGATTTCGCCATTGGGTGACTGCAAGTGCACGGTTTCTTTCGGTCCAAGTGTTTTTGGCTTGCCGTCCCAACGCTCTGCGGTTGAATTACTGCTATCGATGAGGTTTTTTTCTACAATTGAATTCATGGTTGTATTTCCTATTTTGGTTTATGTTTAAACTACTGTTTTCGCTTCTTTCTCGCTTAGTGCTCGTCAACGGCGGCAACATCCGCCGTCGATAATTGCAAGTCGGTTAACCTTAAAACAGGCAACTTAACGTCGCTAAGTTGCGAATATAAGGTAATGTCAAATATCAATCGAGCGCCTTGTGGCGTGCTGTTGCGGCCAAATTGCACCCCATTTTTACTGGCCCAATCGGCTAGGGTACGGGCGTAACTCGATGTATCGGTATCGGTGGTATTGCCCACCCACTGGGTTAACAGTTTGCTTTGATCGGCATTGGGCACATTAAATGATCTGACCAATATGGTGGGATTGAGCGGCATAAATGCCTCGTCGTAATGGCTGGTGCCAGAGGCTGATGCAATTGGGAACCCATAGCGACAATCTACTTTTAATCGTCGTTGTCCGGTCACATCAGCTGCAATATTGGCAGTGTTGAGTACTGCTTCTAATAATGCCAGCAGGTAATAGGACAGCGGTTGATCCCGCGCCAATGTCAAACTATCAACAATGTTTATTTTGGAACTTTCTTCGATAAATGGGGTCACTGCATTGCTAAAACTCACCAGTGGGGTTTTATACACAAACAGTGGATTGGTGGTGGTATCGGCCAACAAATCAGCATTTCGTTCGGTTTGGATCGCCAGTTGAGCATTCTCATATTGCAACACACTCAATCCAGAAATTTGTAAACGATGGGTGACCCAATGGTCATCTAGCGCTGGTTTGGCCAAATAAACATCGCTGACTTGATGGTCGCCCTGTCGGGTTTCTTGTTCAGCATAAGGCAGCATGTTGCTCGGATTTAGCGCGGCAATTTGCTTAAACCCAATCCATTGATTGGCGTCACCAAAAGCGGTGTCTAGCGCCAAAGTGATTTCGCGCTGGTCACTGCCAGATATCGGTTTGTCGTCAACGATGTCTTGTTCAACTGTTTGACCGATATTGACTGCATTTAAAAACCGCACGCCTTGCCAATCTGAATTATTGGCCAATTGGTCAACCACTAGGGCAAAAGCCTCCAGCACATTTTTTGGCGTTTGTTGATTGAGGTTCACCAGTTGCGGTTGAATCTGTTGGTACACTGCGACAAATCGACACAGGGCTTGGGCCAGCGTGAAGCGCTGTGCTTCGCTGTTTTGCACTGCAAATGACGCGCTTAAGTTCGATTCAGACCGATTAAACGTGGTTTGCAATCGCAGTTGGTCTTGGCTGACTAAGTGCGCTTGATAGACCACCTGATAATACCAGCGACCAAATTGTGCCAATGGTGATAGGGCATATTTAGCTTGATGTAATTGCGCTGCTTGGTCTGGTGGAGAACCGGCTATGGCACTTTGGCTGACCGTGGTTGGCGGCGTAGGGTACTCTCTAATGGGCAAGGCAATGGTGGTTTTCTTCTCACCACCAATATGAATGGCGGATTCGAAACCATTGATCAATTGCAGCCAAATAGAAGGTCGCGCGGTATCATCTTGTTCGATGTCATCCTCTAAAAAGACCTGTAAATGATTGGCCGCCCATTGCAAATCCAATTCAACTTTGGCGTGGTCTTCTAGCGCCTGGGTGCCCAAACCATACAATACCGTCAGCACCTGGGTACGTGGTCCGGCACCTGCGGGGATATTCAGCCGAGCACTAGACAAACCAAAGTTATCACCGGCTTTATTGCCGCCTTTATTATCGGTTTCGCCAACACGCTGAACCTGACCAAACAACTGTAAACGGTTGCTGATATTTGCAGGCAACGCGCTGTTGAATGTGGCATTCACTTGAAAAATGGTCTCGATAGCATAAGCGCTGCTCAATGAGCGACGCATTTGCTGCGCCAAATCTTCTCGACCTTTGGCCAAATCATCATCACTGCCACGTAGCGTTAATGGCTGATCAAATAACCATTGTACCTGGTTGTTTGCATAACCATCGGCAATATCTTCACGTCCGTAGGTCACTTGATTAAATGCATTTGGTTCGAGTTGCCACGCCGCACTGGCATTTTTGGCCGCGAGGAAGTTATCAATGGCGGCAAAAGCCATCCGTGAATAGTTGTCTAAGTCGATGTCACTAAACGTCATTTCCCTAGGTAAATCGTAACTTGGCAGTAAGTCGCTGAGGCTGTTCATATCGACGGTTTGGCTGAATAAGTCGGTGTCAATGGGCGTTGGGCCCTGATAATAAATGCTATTATCGATGCCAACCGTGACATCTGTCACCGCGCTGGCCACTGCCCATAGCGCTTGGGGTTTATGGCCCGGCGGTGGTGAATCATCAGCATTTCTTGGTTGAGTGGGTGCACCAACCACAATCGATGAGCCGTCAGCGGGACCGGTGGCCAAAATGTAATCTGGGAATGCAGCACTAAAGCGTGCTGCAAACGCGCTTAAATCCCCTTCTGTTTGGCTTGCCGTCACCTCGGTAATGACGTCATGAGCATTGGCATAGATAACCACACCCTCTGCTAATAATTGCGGGTCAAGCAAACTTTTATCACGGCGAATGCCAAAAGCGGCTTGAATGGCGAATACTGTCGGCAGGGTGCTTGCTTCAATGGCCACCGCGATGGGCAACTTGACCAGCGGCGTGGCCACATTGCCGATCAATGTGGCAATAATATTGCTAATCAAGCCTAATACCGCATCGGTTTGTTCGGCCGACAAGGTTATCTCGCGATTGGCTGGATTTAAATTGGTGGTAATATAAAGCGAGACGCCTGGCGCTTTAAGTTGTTGTTCAATTTGGCGATAAAGCGCGACCAAACTGTCGACATTTTTTGCCTCAGGTGTCAGCAATTGAATATTGGGGCTTAAAGACACGGTCATCTGTGGGTCAATGTCACTGCTGTTATTGGTGCTGGTGCTGGTGCTGGTGTCAAAGTCAAAGTCAAATGTCGCGGTAATACCCGCCCATTGAGACAATGAAACAATGTCATCATAATATAAATAGGTCGATGAAACGGGTGGTCTTTTATTGGGCATTACGTTACCAAAAGCATCATTAACATAAGTATGGATACTGTAACGTTTGCCAATGGAGGCATAGCGGTCAGGTAATGGTGTATTTTGGTTGGCAGTGGCCAAATTATAAAGCGGCACGAAGAGTCGGAAATCTTGTGTCGATTCGTCATCATCAGGTGCCTGAGGACTCACTGGCACCGATAAATTACTGGCGATAAAGCCGTCAGTCTGGTCGACTTGGTAAGACACCAAACCATATAATTGATTGAGCGCACTCACTGGGGTGTCATTATCGTCAGGTGTTGCACGCGTCATCGATAAACCCGCCACGCCTGAGGCCACCGAGACGTAATGGGTTTTATCGATGTCTTGTGTGGTTTCACCATAATACAGTGCATTGTCATCGACATCTTTGATCAACAGCGTATTGCTAAAGCTGGGTACCCGCACATTGTGTTCAGTGGACTGCGTGTTGGCAAACTCAAACAACACCGTGATAGCCCCACTCGCTTGGCCATCAAACAGTTTTTCAGGCAGTGCTTGACCTTCACTGTCTTTATAAAACAACAAATAACCATTTTGATTGGTGACACTGGCTTGTTCTAAAATGCTGGCAAAGCCGTAAACATCGTCTGCATTGGCCCCCACAGGTGGACGTTGGTCAGCGCCGAGCTCAGCGGCAAGGGTAATGGGCAAACCGAGCAGTTGTGGTGGCACCGATTCGGTGGTGGTATTGGTTCTTAGCACAAACAATTGCTGTGGTTTGGCATCAGAGACTAGGCCACTTTCATCACGCGATGGTTGATGCAATAGGCGAATGCTGGTGACCGGTCCATTGTCGCCAGCAGACAATAATAGCAATAACTGTCGCAATAACGTTTGCTCTACCAGGTTGGCACCGCCTATGCCATAGACGTTTGGCGCAAATTGATCTTGTCCTGAGGGCACCTTGGTGGCGACCAAATTAATTTGCAAACCCCAATGGGTTTGGCCATTATCGAGTAGTTGACCATGATCATCGGCAAAAGATTTGCCAGTGGCCCTTTGTTTGAGAGATAACATCAAGGGTGACAAAGGGTTGCTAAGGCGTGACGTTAAAGTGACCGGAAAAGGTCGAATACTGAATATGTCTTCTCCTTGTGTCCATTGTACTGCGTTTTCTAGCGAATAAGCGCGATCACCGCGTTGTAACAACTGTGCCGCTTGGTCTCCCGTCGGTAGGGTTAAGTCGTCAATTTTGTGCGCGGCAAAACCTTCGACATCGCTTTTTTTCACGGTGATCGCCGTTTGACAGTTCAACCAGCGTTGACTGCTGTCTTGGTTGTGCAATGTTAAGGTATATTCGTCACTTTGATCAAAGGTGCCAACCGGTAATTGCTGCCATATCAAACTGTATAGTGGGTTGGTGGTGCTCAAATCACCTGCGGGTATTTCCATTCCCGGCGCGGTGGGCAAGCGTAATCCGCTGCGGAAAAATTGCGACATTTGACCCGCGACCGAACGCATTTGACCGCTATTGACCACGCTAATAAAGAGCGTTTTAACGCACGCTTTGTCTAAGTCATCATTTTGCATTTGGTTTAACAATGCGGCCACGGTACTGCGGATCAACGCTTGAAACCAGTCGGTAAACACGGTTTGAATCAACGGGATTTTGCTGTCTTGTGGTGCCAAAGCCACATTGTTTGAACCGCCAGCAATATTGACATACAGCTGTTCAAAATAGCTTTGCAGCTGATTATCGACCCAATTTTTTGCCACTTGGCTTTTATCGGCAAAGGTGAAATCGAACTCATCATCCTGTCGACCGCTGGTTTGCAAACCAACGAATCCGGGCATTGGGAAAATGGTGGCTTCAACGTGTGTTTCTTCACTCACCTGTGGGGTATTGATCACATTTAAGCTTAAACCCGTGGCATCGCTACCCAGTGCTTGCAATATCAGTTGATAAGTTAAACCACTGACCAGCGCTTGTGGGTGATCGTTGAGCACTTTCAATTGTGCTTGGCGCACCTCCTGATCCCAATCCTCGATATTTAAACAGGCATTTAAAGCCCAGGCAGTCATTTGTGCCGCCAGAATGTCAAAAGACTTAAACTGTGCAGGACTGGTTACCTCTGTCGACGTATCGGTAAACTCCATCATCAAAGAGGTGGCCACCCATGGTTCACCCACGTTGCTGACGTCGGTAAAGACACTGGTATATTCCCGTACCAGCCAACTTTCTAACACATTAGGCAGCCCCGCTTGTAATGGATAATCTGGCTGATAGCCATGACCTATTTCACCGAGCGATAAACAATGTTGGGCAAAAGACCGCTGGTTGGCATTTTGGTTGCCTTGCACTAGCTGCCACTCTAGATTTAATTTGGTGTAGAAACTAAAGCCAATGCTGACTTTAAACAAACCTAGGTTAACTTTGACACTGGCCGTCGCTTTAACACTGGCTTTGACATATAACAAAATGTCGGTACTGTCTTCGGTCAATAATTCAAGGCCAATTGACGCCATCACTTGGATGTTGACACTGGCTTTGATTAACACAAAATCAACCGTGCCATATATTTCACCGATGATCCCCAACTGGCCTTTAATGGCCAAAGCTTTGGGGGAGGTAAGCCATTCAATGGTGCTGGATTCACTCGAATCACTGAGGTTTTGGTAGGCCGCTGCGCCTTCTAAAGTGCCAAAGAAAGTGAGGCTTGCACCTGCTTTTAGTGGGCCAACATTGATGTCTTTGCCGACACCCAGTCGGGTTGCAAAGCCAAAAGCGACGATGGTGGGGTAATCACCTTTAAACCGGGTATCGGTTGCCGAACTGAGTTTGGCAATATAAAAACCGCCACTGCCAGTCACTGGAATTGGTCCTGCTTGCGCTTCAACCCGAAAACTTTTACTCCAATCATCATTGGCCGGAAAACCAACATCCACCTTAAAATCACCGTTGGTATAAATGCTCAGGGCCAAACTCGGCAGACGCACCGAGGCAGCACCCACATCAAAAGTGCGCAATTTCTCTGGTAAACCGAGATTGGTATAAAACAATCCGACATCATCAGAGACCTTGGTATAGGTGATTTCAGCGTCGATAATCTTCTTTATCGCCAGTTTTAGGCTGTAAAAGGGCGTCACATCGTAAAATACAAAACCAAAATCGATGGCTTTTAACAGGTCAAAATTGATCACCGCTAACCAGTCACTGTCTGGGTGGTAGACGTCGTTATATTTACCCTCTTTGATACTGTCAAAGAAGGGGCCTTTCATAAACTTTAAGAAATCGCCGAAATTGCCGGGTGGTTTGTCAGGTTTGGGCCCAGTTCGCTGGCCTAAGCCAAGGTATTTCAATGAAAAAGCACTGTCTTCATCTGGTTTGGGCTCATCTGATACACCAATGAACGTGGCTGTGGTGGCTTTTTTATCTTTGTCACCGGTGGCATTTTCACCATCTTGATAAGCCGCCAACCAGCCGACTTTATTGGCGTCTTTATCTGGTCCGTCGGTGGGCGCAAAAATGGCCAAATCAATCACCCCTTTATTGGGTGGCATTCGCTGACCAAAAACCTCCATAAAGGCATTTTGTAATGCCAAAACAAACAGGTCAGATTTTCCATCTTTGCCTTGGGCGTATTTGAGTACGAAGTGCTTAATCACGATTTTAAGCACACCCTCAATATTGATCTCTAGCTTGCCATCGGCCTCTGGTAATTGCAGGCCTAGAATGAGCGCATTTGACAGCCCTTTGTCGGCATTAGGTGGCTGCCAGCCGATTAAAATGCTGAACTTAAAAGCGCTAAGTGAACCCACCAGTCCGCCAAGCGAACCTAAGTCGAGGTCAAAAATCAGCGCATACTTATACACCGCTTTTTCGTTGGCATTAAAACCTTCGACATCAATGGCGATTGGAAAGTAATTTAACTTGGCGACGTCTTGACCGTCTTGTGAATAAAGAAAGCTTTTTAACTTAAAGGGGATCAGGTTGAGTAGGCTATCCTTGTCTTTACGATTTTTGCTTTGACTCACATCAAATCGTAAATTGCCCGGCGAAAAGGTCAATTGTGGCAAAGAGGTTGTTGGTGATTGACCATGGTCAAATGTGGTCAAATCGTAACTCATCGCGATACCTAAATCAGCAAATACCAGTTTATCAAAACTAAATACATCGAGAATATCGACTTTGTTAAATTTAATATTTCCCCAGAATGAAAATCCCGAGGTGATGGTGCTGGTGACCCCTGCATCTTTGGCACTGGCATTGGCAATGGCCTGCTGCGCATCTTGGTTATCTTCGGTGGCAGAAAACTGAATTTTGCTAAAAGTAATGCGTTCAAGGTAATCGTTATCTGTAAAGGTAAACTCGAAGTTATTTTCGGCAATAAAGGCATAGGTATCTGTGCCCGAATGGTTAGAATAACTGCCCGTGATGGTGATGGTATTGTCTTGTTCCTTCGCCAAGACGCCAACATCAGTGATTTGACTGACCTTAGGCAATGCCGGCGTGTCACCGAGGGTCACATTGACGTCAAACAGGTTGTTGATGGTTAACTCAATTTTGCTGGAAAAATCGGATAGCTCACCATTGCTAAACTGTGCATGTAAGTATTTAACTTTAAACGCATAATAGTCAACATCTGGGGCCGTTGCAGCAGCCATTAGCGCGGTGTTTGCACCACTCGGTTTGGGTTCTTCGTAATCTGCCAAAGCGAAGTAAGCACTGGCGTTAAGTTGCGGTTCAGCACTACTTGAGTCGGTATCACTGATCGCCACGCCAATATGATGCACTCGAAAAGCGTCGATATTCGACATCAGTTGGCCGTTGACGGTTTTGGTCATGCCACCTAACAAAGCACGAATGGGCGGGGGTAATTGGTCGAGTGCCAAATTGACATTCAATGCCAATAAACCGTTAAACTGGCTCGACGTGACCACATCAACAAAACTGCTATATATCG
Source organism: Phenylobacterium sp. (assembly GCA_047617105.1). GTDB lineage: Bacteria > Pseudomonadota > Gammaproteobacteria > Enterobacterales > Alteromonadaceae > JABSOG01. The sequence continues at coordinate 14,426 of JBLGCB010000092.1, forward strand.
ACTTGGCATCCTTTTCGACCTTGGCCTTGGCGTCTGCAATGTGTTTTTGCATAAACTGTTGGATTTGGTTCGGCTGATCATTAAACGACTTCGCATCTCCCCATAAAGAGACATCATTGACCAACTGCTCTATAGATTTGCCATCATAAAACTTCAACAACAATATCGGTGGTGTGCCATCCGGTGAAACCGCGCCTGCGGGGTCGAGTTTAAACACCCAGTCGTTTAAATCTACCTTGTCTTTGGCAAAATCAAACAACGAGTCAGTGCCATCATTGTCACGACTGGCGACCACAAAAATTTGGTTTTGAGTCATCACGTCGGTTAACTTTTCGCTCATTTTGGCCAGCGTTAAGGTATTGTTCGCCTGATCTTTTGCCAATTCGATGTCTTGCCAACTATTGCCGTAAAATCCACCCAGCAAACCCAAAGGAGACATTCTGGTGGTCAGTGTTTCGTTGGCGGTTTTGGCGGTTAATGCCATGGGCAATGACTGACGCTCAGATTTGAGGATACCGCGTCTCATCGGATTAATATTGTTGGTCTCGACTTGGGTTATTCGCTCAACCATTTGTGCCGACATAAGCTCAAATGCCAAAGCTCCGTATGGCACCATGGGAATGGCTGGGCTGGCGATGATGCCATTGTCTGCTACTTGGCCAGCTAAGTTTGGCCACACTGGCAGGTTGTCAAAATTTAAGGCGAATGCTGTAATATCATCACCATTGACTGCGCCCGCATTGTTGGTTGAAATTGCGTGGGCATTTTTATACAAAGGGCTGGGTTGCGGTTGACTATAATAATAGTTTTGATTGTGAGTTGAACTAAAAGAGACATAGCTGCTGGTGGTTTTATCACTTAAGAATGTTGCGTTTTCTAGGTCTACTTCGCGATATGAGGGTTGTCCTGCAACAAAACGGATGCAATCAGTGGCGTCTTGATGAGCCGAGAAAGAAAACGATTCTGTGGCGGTATAGGCGCAGAGCAATTGCTGCTGCGCATGACAAACCTCATCGACCACGGACATTTTGAAGCCACCTAAGGGGGTTAAATACCATGCCTGTTGATCATCCAGGGTATTGACTGGGCGATCACTAAAGACCAGACGGGCTGATTGTTGCGTGTCATCCAGCACTGTTTCATCCAGCAAGGCCAGTTGAATTTGTTTGCCCGTCACCGTTGAAAAACCAGATTTCACCACTGCATCGGTAAAAGCAAAAAACGTGCGTTGGCTATTTTGCGGTTGATTAGGATCGAAGTTGGCGCTAAAACCAATCATTGCCGACAGGCTGGTATGGGGCAAAAACGTCTGGTACCACATGGCGTCAAGTGTATTGGCGTTGTTTGCTGGCGGACCAAAATACATTAAACCCGCCTCAAATGCTGCCATGTCGGCCAGCGAAAGTGCCAGCTCCATCGCCAATGTGCCCTGTTCTTGGCCATTGGCTTGCTTGCTCATGGCGATGGTCAATCCCGAATGTTCACCTTGAGGTAATACGGTGGTTTGATGGCTTTGATCATTGGCCGTGAATGCCGACAAGGCAACACTGTCGCCAAAGGGGTCGTTAACGTAGGCGATATGGATGGTATCTGCAACACGAGTCACCGCCACATCGGTAAAGAGCGTTTTAATATTGATGCTAAAATTACGCAAATCTAGTGCGGTCGTGGCGGTGAGTTTTTTCGCTGGTGTATCACCCTCATCAGACACGCTGATGGCACCGATTGAGCGACCATGGCTGTCAAACCAACCCAGTCGTCGGCCTAAACCAGCAGAAAATGATTTTCTCAAGGTTTGGGCGAAAACTGGCAAGTCCCGATTTGAATCCGGCGAGAAAAATGCGTAATAACCGAGGTTCTGATCCCAGCTCTGTGCAAAAGCAACGGTGTCCACTTCACTGGTCTCATCAGCCAGTATAAATGCCAACACGGCATTGTCTTGACTGACACCTTGAGGAAAATATAGACCACTCGCATCGCGTGCAAATATTAACTCATCATTGTCGCCTTCAACGGCTATCGCAATATCCAAAAATTCCGCGATAATGTGTTCGTCGCCCATTCGTCATCCCACCCTTGTTTATGTATTAACAACTGGGGGGAACAATAAGGCGTTGGCAAAAATAAAGATATAACACCTTATAACACCAGTCAGAAATAACTTGTAAAACAGTGGGTTACGGTGGTTTGTAGGTTTCTGGTGTGGGCGGGTATTTATAATGTCGTTGAAGTATTTACTGAGGTGTTGGTAGCATCGAAGTGATTTTAGTCAAAGTTGTAACGCTCTAATTTACCCGCATCTTTTTCTGCTTTGGCGATAATCGCTTGTTTGACAAATTCGTAGGATAAATCAGGGTTGTCTTCCATCATTCATTTCCTCATTTTGCTTGATTAAAGTGTAGCATTACGCCTCAAGTGTGGCAACTTGCTACACTTGAGGCATCAGCATGAGGCTGAATGGTTTCTAAGACTGTTATTCGACCACTATCACCTTCAATCGATATTCACCGGTTTGACTCGAACTATAAGCGCGCACCTTGAGGTAATAGCGCCCGGGTGACAGCGTTTGACTGATACGTGACGCCCGGTTGCCCGAGGAAATATCATCGTTCTCGGCCAACACATCCCCGCGTGGGTCATCATATAAATACAATCTCGAATCTTTTAAGCTGACCAACTCTGTTTCAATGGTGTACTTTTGTGCCACTGTGACATCAAAATGATACCAATGGGCCTGTCCTGCTTCGGCTAAATCACCAGAAGTGGGGCTGTCTGTGATGTCGATGGCGGTGCTCATTGGTGCGGCAATAATCTGTTCAATCATAGCGGCGTCGAGATAGGGGTTGTGACTGCGTCTACGTCCAGACGGGGCATCACTTGAAGGGATCCACAGGTAATCGGGGTTGGTTTTGTTGGGGTTTGAATTGGCTATCCACTCGTTAGGGCCGTCGGTGACATTGCCGTTATCATCCGTCGACAGGTAATAGCGATAGGTAATGGTGCTGTCGGTCAAGCCGATGTAATTAGGGTCGTTAGGGGTGGCGCGGGCATACCATAATTTTAATGCGATGCGCACCCGGTTATCACCAGCTGGCGATTGGTCCATTTGGTAACGGTAAAAAGGATAATTCCACAGCTGACGGTTATTGTCTAAATCTGCAATCATCGCGCGTTTGTGGATGCCCATGTTTTCAACAATGGCACGGTGTACATCATAAGGTGCGGGTTCTAATGGATTATCGCTGCTTTTACGATAGGTCGGCCCAAGGTAATAATCGATGCCGACACCATAGGCCAGTTCGCTTAACAGACCTTTTTGATCAGCAACACTAAAATAAATACCATCGACGGTTTTGGCATGAACGGGTTCGTCGAAGATCACACTGGCCGCAGACCAGCCGTTACAGTGGCCATGCCATGCTTCCATAAAAAAGCTGTTGGCATGATTGGTTTCCCAGTTTTTAGCACCGCTACGACCGCCATTATTGCGGGCAAAGTCATCATATTTTTCTAACAATCCGCCATCGGCCCAAGTGCGTGTTAGATTGTTGACCGTACCATGATACGCCGAAGTGGCCCACCAAGAACCTGACCAGAGTTGTTTATCGGCGGTAGCCGCCAGCGGACCTTCAGTGGCAACTGTTGCCTGGTTGACCGCCAAATTGACCGAGCGAGGATAAGACCAGTTTTGGCTGGGTTTGATTTTTCTGTCAATGGTCGCGATATGGGCAGTCGCAGACAACGCAGCACTGGTGTGTTTTTCAACTTTAGGTGGCGAAATCATGGTTGCCTGATAAACCCCCACTTGCTCTGAAAAATGCCACCATGGTGAGTTTTTATGCCACCGTTGCTTGATGTGTTTTGATGCCGTTTTTAAACTCACCTTAATGTGGTCATCGGCCTCAAACTGCTGTTGAGTCACCGCCACAGGAAAACCCCAATCGGTCAGTATTGGCACAAAACGATGGGTGGCGCTGTCTGCGTGTTGTGAAAACGATGGCATATCAAATGGAATATAACCGATTTCAGATAACACGGCGGTATTTGCTTGCTTTTTTGTTTGATCAGCAGGGGCAAAATTGACCATTCGGCCGTTATATTCAACCCGCAAAACTTGGCGATCTGATTTGGCCAGGTAACCGACAAATAGGCTTTGGTTTTTAGCATCGCTGGTGACTTCAATTTTCCACGATGGTCGACCATCAACCAAGGCGCTGGCAACAACCCGATAGGTTAATAATTTTGGCGTGGAGAGGGTATTGCTTTCGCCACTGATATCCATTTGCCTGAGCGACACGGTCCATGATAAACCTTGTTGTAATGGAGGGACTTGTGCCAGCAACGCGGTGGTTGTATGAGGGCTAGCATGGGCTGCGGTTGCTGCTAGCGACAGCCATAACAGCATATAACGGATAGATTTGAACATGTTTAAAAAATTCCTAATTTGTTTTTTTATTAAGTATGGAATGGGCAATACTAAGGAATATTGAATAGGCGGGG
>JBLGCB010000093.1:0-18660 GCA_047617105.1 Phenylobacterium sp.
ATAACGGCGAGACGTCGCGCCCGGCCAGCAAGTAATCAATATCACTGTTTTGGCCGACTTTACTGCCAGCGGATTGGTTTTTAGAATGATATCGGGAAGATAAAATACCAACAAACATAAAAATGGCCAAAAAAACCACAAAAGCGAAGATCTCCATGCACTGAACCTGTGTCACACGTTAATTTGAAAGTGAGCCATAATATGCATAGGTCAGGCCGATTACAACAGGTTGAGCAGTTACAAATTTAAGATGTTATTATAAAGTGAAAAGTGATTGGGCAGGCAAGGCTGATGACAATGAAAACAACACCACCCGAAATGGCAATAGAAACAACCCGGGAACTGTATAAAACCCTAGTGTCACACGGGGCAGACAGCGCGGCGTTGGTGGCGAAGTCGGGCATTAACCTGACTGAGCTGGAGACCTCCGATGGTCGTTATCCGGTATCTGCTCACCTGAATTTATGGAAAGCCGGAGAATCGTTATTAGATTTGGCGGCGATCGGGCTTCAGATGGGCACCAAATCAGATCCATATAATCGTGGTATCGTCGGGCTGGTATTTACTGCCAGTGCCAATCTTGAACAAGCGGTGAGCAATAAAATTCGCTATACCAAGATTCTGGCTGATCATATCAGCCTTGAATTCGATAAACAGGATGATGAATTTGCCATGACTTATTCTATTCTCGAAGGTTATTTTCACAGTTACGAAATTGAACGGGTCTTTGCCGGATTTCTGAATTGGGTGCGCACCTTTATCGGTCAGAAAATCAATCCTGTTCGTTTGAGCTTTCAGTACGCACAACCATCACACTTTGAAGCGTATAAAAAACACTTTCAATGCCCGATGTTATTTGACCAGCCCACCAATACCATCACCTTACCGGCCCATATTCTTGGCGTCGAAAATCCGAAAAATAACGAGTATCTTTACAACATCCTGAAAGAACACGCTGAAAATGTGCTCAGTAAAGTAGATATCAAAGCCAACTTTGTCGCTGAAATTGGTGGCATGATCGCCGGACGGTTGTGCCATGGTAATTTTTCGGCGGAAGAAATCGCCGCGTCACTGAAAGTCAGCAAACGTACCTTGAACCGCAAGCTCAGCGATGAAGGGGCCACGTACCAGAGTATTCTTGATGATATTCGCAAAGAAATGGCCATTTCATATCTCGAACAAGGCGAGTGCTCGGTGCAGACCATTCCTTATTTATTGGGGTATTCAGAAAGTAGGGGTTTTTTACGGGCATTTAAACGTTGGACGGGTTGTTCGCCAAAACAATATTTGGACACTGATTAAGCTAAATTGGTCGATATTTCTGGCTTGGATTTGATTGTTAGGGTTTTGCCGACTATTTTTGAAGGTAGGCTTAAATATAACAACGATAACCCCTGCACTAAGAGGAAAAAATTATGTCTATCATATTCCCTGTCAGTAAACACTTTTCGTTAATCAAACAATTTAAAGCAACGGTGAAAACAACCCTTACTCTATCGGCCTTTTTATCGGTTTTAGCGGCGGCAATGGCTGTAGTGCCAACGGCCTCGGCGGATATGTTTATTAGCAGTTTTGGCACCGATGAACTGATGCGTTTTGATGAAACCACAGGACAATACCTCGGTAATCTCGGCGCGGCGGTGAATGGCCCTTTTGCCTCTCAGATTGGATTTGATGGCGACTTGTTTGTCAGTAGCTTTAATACTGGTGAAGTGTTGCGTTTTGACAGCATCACCGGCGAATATCTGGGTGCATTTATCACTGCTGGACATGGTGGTTTAAGCCAGCCAACAGCACCAAACTTTGGCCCTGATGGTAAGGTGTATGTGGGGGGTTTGGCCAGTCACCGAGTGCTTCGTTATGATGCTAATGGCCAGTTTATCGATGTCTTTGCTGATGGCGAAACCAGCCCGTTAAACGGCCCTTTTATGCAGACCTTCGATGCCACCAGCATGTATATTGCCAGTGGTCATACTAACAGCATTTTACGTTATGATTTAGCGACTAAAGAATATCTCGGTGAATTTGTGCCATCGGGCAGTGGTGGCGTGGTAACGCCAGTGGGGCTTGAGTTTGGTCCTGACGGCCATCTTTATACCAGCAGTGCAGGCACCAGCAGTGTGTTACGTTATCACGGTAAAACCGGTGAATTTATCGATGAATTTGTGCCACCGGGTAGCGGCGGTATGGACAGCCCACGGGCGATCCGTTTTGGTGGTCCCAACAATGATTTGTATGTGGTGAGCTCCAACACGGTTAATGTGCTGCGTTATGACCGGGTAACTGGTGAGTTTCTTGACGTGATTATCGATGATATTGAGAGTGGTTTTAAAGCCCCCCGAGGTTTAACGTTTTCGCCCCGGCCAGAGTTTAGGCTAACGGCAAAACCAGCATCGATAAAGGCGACGGGTGGCTACAAAAAGGTCAGAATGTCGTGGACCGCGACCGATTTCACCGATGAATCACCAGATATTGAATTGCTGTCGGTGAGCGTGAATAATGAATCCATTGATGTGTCGCGTTATATCCGCAAGGCCAGTTATGGCACTGCCGATAATCAGTTTAAAATCAGAACTAAAAACAAAACCGGTGCAGATTTAATTTATACCATTATGTATCGGGCAACCAACGAGATGGGTGAATCGACACTGGCGACCACCACAGTCACGGTTCGCGCAGCTGCTCGTTTTTTACCGTAATAACTATGCAGCGCACTCATCTTTTGCACCATAACGGCGTTATTGTCGTACTCAAACAGTTGCATATGACCTATATGCGCCTATTTTCCGTGCGGCTCTTTTCGTCAAGTTAAGGCCTTGTTCTGAAGCAAAATCTAAGCACGCTGAATCGTTATTGATTGTCAGGAAAATGATCAGGCAAATAAAAACTCAAACTTTTCCGGTGCCATCACCGGTTCAAATTCGGTGATGGAATAGTTGGCCGCGCCACTGGTGATCAGGGGATCAACGTCGAAAACCTGGCGCAGCTCTGTTTCGTTGCTGTGTTTTGACACAATCACACCGCCAAGACGAGGGGCTTTTCTGCCGCCAAACATCAGTTTGTCGGCTTGGTACTCTTTACCCAAATGAGCCTGATGTTGTGCCGTCAGTTCTGGGGTGATTTTTTCCTTGTTTACAAAATTCATATCGACTAAGAACATAATTTCCTCTATTTACAATTAACAAAACCGCACAGAGTGTATGAATCTTAGCCGTGAAATACTCGGGCAAAGTGATTATATTGTGTAACTATTCAGCGTGCTTATATTTTAGAGTAATTTGTTAAGGTTACATCACCTTGGGGGAAATGTGCTTTGATCTCTAAAGAGCCGCCCATCGCTTCAATTAATTTTCGCAAGCTTTGTATTCGAAGATCAGATCGTCGCTCCATTTTGGCAATAGCAGGTTGTTTAACATCAAGCTGTTGAGCCAGGCTTTCTTGTGAAATACCAATGGCCTGACGTAATTCATAAAGCTCCATTTCTTCTCGCAGTTGAGTTTTTTGAGCCTCTATAGCAACACGACGTTGTGGTGAAATGTTTTCGGTTAGCTTGCTAAATACGTTTCGTCCCGTCATTTTATCAACCCCTCTTTTTTTAACTCTTCAATATGTTCATCATAAAGCCTGTCGGCAACAGGAATGTATTCATGGTAAAAGCGATCTTGTCCGGTTTTGTTTCCACCAATTAACAAGATGGCAGAGCGTATCGGATCAAAAGCATAAAAAACCCTAATGGGGTGACCACCCGATTGGATTCTAAGCTCTCTCATGTGCTCATGCTTTGAACCATTGATGCCTGATGAATGCGGATGTCTTAAGTTTGGTCCCAGCTCTATAAGAAGCTCAACTGTTGCTATTGCACTGTCTTGCTGCTTTTGTGAGAGCTGTAACCACCAATCGCCAAACTCATTGGTATATTCTACATTCCAAACCATTAATTATTCCTTAAACAGAATATATTCCATTTTTGGAATGTCTGTCAAGTTGCTGATTACATAATAAAGAAATAAAGGTATTTGATTTTCTAGGCATAAACAAGTAAAAAGTTAGAATATATTTCAATCAATTACAAATTAGACACAAGAGTAAGCTGAATCAGACACAAATAAAAAATCGTTTATGTATTGGTAACAAAAAAGGCAGGAATAGAAGGTATCGTGTGCTGCGGATCATTCCCGAACACGCTTTAAAAATAACTATTCAAAGTAAGCGACAATATCCATCTTCTTGTGTGGTATACCAATAATATCTATATAATCTTTACTAATCAGATAGAACACGACATGTTCACCTTGAGGGAAACTATAATATCTCTTAGCGACATCTGAGCGGTGCTTGCCCAAAAGTGGGTTTTCAGCCAGCCATGAAAAACGTTTATCAAGGTCTTTCAAATATCGATTACGTTGTTCTTTCCCCCACCTTTTAGTGGTATAACGACCAATTAGTTTCAAGTCTTCCTTTGCTCTGGGGGTTAATCTTACACCCGCCATCAGGTTTCGTTATCCAGTTCTTCAATCAATCCGTCCATGGAAAAGCCCTCAACAAAATCACCTTGCTCTGCTTGTTTTGCCCCTTGTGCCAGATGAGTTCGCAATGCTGCCAGTCTTGCCTTTCGCTCTTCCATAGTACGCAACGCATCACGTACAACCTCGCTGGCAGAACCATATCGACCACTTTTGACTTCATTTTTGATGAACACTTCCCAATGTTCACCGAGACTAAGGCTGGTTGTTGCCATATAACACCTCAAATACTATTCATAAATAACAATTTTGAATATAGTTTGATTCTTGCCAATTGGCAAGAATCATGTGTGAAACAAAAAGGCAGGAATAGAAAATATCGTGTGCAAGTGTACTACCTAGCCTACCTTAAGCCCGATTCATATCACCTCACCACCTGTCACTAATCACAGCAGCGAATACTGGCCTTATGGCAACGATGGATTATACTCAAACAAGCGATACACCTCATAAAAAATAACAATATACCGTTTCATCAAAGCAAACATTAGGAAGCCGGTGTATTACAGGAGATTGTAATGTTTGAAAAACCTTGTCAGGGCCTGGTGTTGACCAGCCTGTTATTGAGTTGCACTGCTGCTTGGGGTGCCCAAAGCCAAAAGCTCAGTCATAAAGACCTTGTTGAAAGTATACCAGGTGCAGCCACCACCAAAGCGCCACAAGATTTTGCCAGCCAGCTGTTGCAACACAAAAAACTACCATCACATTATCAATTACGGCCACTCAAGCGTGCCAGCCAAGCCAATACCATCGTTAAAAGCGCTCAGCAAAACCTTCAAAACAACAGCCATCAGCGTTACCAGCAATATTTTCGTGATATCCCCGTCTGGGGCCAGCAAATGGTGGTTCACCGACTTGGTACAGAAGAAACCGGCAAAGTTTACGGCTTAAACGGTCGGCTGGCGCTGGATATCGATGCTGATTTAAAGGAGGTTGCTGCGGTAAAACCCGCGATTAAACTTCAACAAGCCGCGATGTTGGTGCACAATGCCAGCCTCGAAAAATATGGCTTTGACCATAGTGCACAAAGCTCAGAGCCGAGTGTGAAACAAATTATTTGGTTGACTGAGGGGGCAAGCAGCAAAGCTGTACTGGCTTGGTACGTTGAGGCACTATATCAGAGCAACCAAAATCAGAGCAGCCAAAATGGCCATAAAGCCAAGGTGGCCAGGCCCGCTTTTATCATCAATGCCAATTCTGGTGAGGTGTTGAGACACTGGGATAACCTCCAATACACCGAGGCCACCGGACCCGGTGGTAATGAAAAAACTGGTCAATATGAGTTTGGCCAAGACTTTCCAGCCATGACAGTGCGTTCACAAGATGGCACTTGTATCCTCGAAAATGACAATGTACGTACTGTTGATCTTAACCATAGCACCTATGGTGATGAGGTTCATTCCTTTGATTGCTTCCGCAATACCCACAAAGCGATTAATGGCGCTTTTTCGCCGCTTAATGATGCTCATGCTTTTGGTACCACAGTATTCGATATGTATAACCAGTGGTACGGCGCGCCGCCTTTGTCATTTCAATTGTTGATGCGGGTGCACTATGGCAACAGTTTTGAAAATGCATTCTGGGATGGCAGTTCGATGACCTTTGGTGATGGCGGAGCGTCTTTTTATCCGCTGGTGTCGTTGGATGTGGTAGCCCATGAGGTGAGCCATGGTTTCACCTCGCAAAACTCAAATTTGATTTATAACGGCCAGTCGGGCGGTATGAATGAAGCATTTTCTGATATGGCTGGTGAAGCCGCTGAGTTTTATTTTAAGGGTAACGGTAGCAGCAATGGCAGCAATGACTGGCTGGTGGGCGGTGATTTAATGAAAACCGCCGAAGCATTGCGCTTTTTTGCCGACCCAACCCGAGACGGTCGTTCGATTGGTCATGCCGATAATTATTATGCTGGTCTTGATGTGCATTACAGCAGTGGTGTATTTAACCGGGCCTTTTATTTGCTCGCCAACACCGAGGGCTGGGGAGTACGCAAGGCATTTGATGTGATGGTCGATGCCAACCGCAATTACTGGACCGCGGCATCTACTTTTGTTGAAGGTGCTTGTGGGGTGATATTTGCGGCTGTGGACCGGGGATATAATCCTTTCGCCGTTCATGCCAGCTTTATTGAGGTTGGTGTCCAATGTGATAATTTTCCAGACTTTGATCAAGACCAAGATGGCATGGCTGATTTCTGGGAGTTTCAGCATGGGCTGGATTATAAAGACCCGAGCGATGGACAAATCGATGTTGATAAAGATGGCCTGACCAACTTGGCCGAGTTTCAGGCAGGCACTGATCCCAATCACCCTGATACTGACAAAGATGGTTTAACCGATTTTGCTGAAATTACGGTTCATTTGACTGATCCGCTTAATCAGGATTCTGATCACGATCAACTGCCAGATGGCTGGGAAGTGACACGAGGACTGAATCCTGTTGACCCGGCTGATGCCCTGGGAGACTTGGATAACGACAGTTATAGCAATGTGATTGAATATCTGATGGAGACCGACCCACAAGATGCCAATTCTTTTCCTGAACGGGTGAGGTCGATTAATGAGTCTTTTGAAGACAATCAAGTGCCTTCATATTGGCTTAACGGCGTTGATGCCAACGCAGGCTGGTATGTCGATAGTGATTTCCCCAATGGTGCCAATCAGTTGCTCAGACCAGCCAGAATTGGCCACTCGCAAAATGCTGCGGTGCAGTGGTCGGCATTATTTGCTGGCGATTATCTGGTCTTCGATTACAAAACTGACACCGAGAGTTATTATGATTTTTTCCGCCTATATGTGGACGGTGAGCGGGTATTAAATGTCAGTGGCCTAAATGATTGGAGCACTTATTTTGTCTACTTGCCTGCGGGGTTGCATACCGTGCGTTGGGTTTATCACAAAGATGGCAGTGTTAGCCGTAATGCCGATACGGTATGGATGGACAATGTTCGTTTTGGCACATCTGCTGAAACTGATACTGATGCCGACGGTATCCCTGATTTGTGGGAAACTTTTTATGGTTTGGATGCCAATGACGCCAGCGATGCACTGTTGGACATGGATAATGACGGGTTGGATAATCTAACCGAATTTTTACAGGGCACAGCCATTAATGATGCTGATAGCGATGATGACTGGATGGCTGATGGTTGGGAAGTGAATTACCAGTTTGATCCGCTTAGCAGCGAGGATGCCAGTCTAGATAGCGATGGTGATGGATTCACCAATTTGCAGGAATTTTTATCCCTCAACAATCCACTAGATAGCGATTCTTTCCCGCTGCTGTTAACTGAATTAAACCAATCTTTTGAAAGCGATGAATTACCTTTGGCTTGGTTAAGCGGGCTTCAAGGGGATACCGGATGGACGGTGGCGCAAGATATGGCCAGCGATGGCGAGCAAAGTTTGCAGTCATCACCATTGGCAGATAATCAAGTCGCCAGCATTGTGTTGGCGGGCGTGTTTGATAATAGTAGTTTGATGTTTGACTTGAAAACCGACAGCCAACCCAACAGAGACTTTTTTCAATTGCTGGTCGATGACGAAGTGGTATTGAGCCAAAGTGGAGAACTCGACTGGAGTGCACAGAGTATTTTTCTCAGCGCGGGTTTTCATATTTTACGCTGGCGCTATATTAAGGATAACTCAGGTCGCAGTGGTGCAGATACGGTATGGATTGATAATGTGCGGCTAGGTTCTGGGGTTGATGTTGATACCGATGGTGACGGCCTGCCGGATTTTTGGGAGATTTTAAATGGCCTAGATCGCTTTGACTCGGCGGATGCCTTATTGGATTTTGATAATGACAGTTTGAATAACTTGTTCGAATACCGTTTTGGCACGGATATGGCGGATGTAGACAGTGACGACGACCAACTCCCGGATGGTTGGGAAATCGATCATCAATTTAATCCACTGGACCGGGCCAATGTCAGTGAAGACGCCGACAGCGACGGTTATAACAATGTGCAGGAGTATTTGACTGGCACGGACCCGCGTGATACCAGTTCATTACCATTGTTGGTCACCGGGTTCAGCGAATCTTTTGAAGCTACAGAAGTGCCCACGCCGTGGTTTACTCAGGTTGGTGCCCAGGCTGGTTGGGTGCGGGTCGAAGGCGTTGCCAGCGATGGCGATTACAGTTTCAAGTCTGCTGTGATTGCAGATAACCAGATGGCGACAGTGACCTATGCGGGGCTATTTGCCAGCAGTTATGTGATTTTTGATTATAAAATCGATAGCCAAAGTGAGTTCGATGTTTTTGAGGTGCATGTTGATGGCCAACAGGTGTATCGCAGCAGCGGGGTAAAAGACTTCTCGGCGGCGGCATTTGCGTTAACAGATGGGTTCCATCGTATTGACTGGTTTTATGGTAAAAACGGTGCCAACAGCACCGGGGCCGATGCGGTATGGATAGATAACATTCGTTTTGCGGTGGCTGCTGACGCCGATACAGATGGCGATAGTTTGCCAGATTATTGGGAAGTGCAACATGGGCTGAACAGCAATGATGGCGCAGATGCGGCACTGGATTTTGATGGTGATGGGCTGAGCAACCTTAGTGAGTTTCAGTTGGGCACTAATATAGCCAATATCGACAGCGATGGCGACCAGATCCCCGATGGCTGGGAAGTGGATAATCAATTCGATCCGCTGGCCCCGCAGGATGGCGGGTTAGACTTTGATGGTGATGGTTTTAGCAATTTAGAGGAATTTTTGCTGGCGACCAATCCATTGGATATCGCATCACTGCCGTTGGTCATCAGCGGGTTGGCTGAATCTTTTGAAACTAACCCTGAACAGCTGGCGGTGCCGTGGCGCAATGGCCTTGATGCCGATTCAGGTTGGATTTTGGTTGATCAAGTGGCCAGTGAAGGGTTTTACAGCCTTAAATCGTCAGTGATTGATCATGACCAAAGTGCGGCGGTGCAGTGGTCGGGGGTATTTGATGAAAGTTATCTGATGTTTGATTATAAAACCGATAGTGAAAACGAATATGATGTGTTTGAACTGCTGATTGATGGCGAGTCGGTATTACGCAGCAGCGGTGCCAACGACTGGCGCAGTGCTGTGGTATTGCTCAGCAGTGGCTTTCATACCATCCGTTGGACCTATCGCAAAGATAGCAGCGCCAGCGTGGGAGAAGACGCCATCTGGATAGATAATTTATTCTTTGGTGTCAGTGCCGATGCGGATACTGATGGTGACGGTATGCCTGACTTTTGGGAAGCGTCAAATGGGCTGAATATGCATGATGCCGCGGATAAAACGCTAGATTTAGACCTTGATGGGTTAACCAACGAAGTAGAGTTTAGCATGGGCACGAAGGTCAACGATGCCGACACTGATGATGACCAAATACCAGATGGCTGGGAATTCGACCATACCTTTAACCCACTAGATGTGACTGATGGTAGTAAAGATAATGATAGCGATGGTTTTAGCAATTTGCAGGAATATTTGACCGTCACCGATCCCCAGAGCAATGCTTCATTTCCGCTGCTGATTGATGATGTTGCTGAGTCTTTTGAAGCTGAGCGTTTGCCCGCAGGCTGGAGTCTCGGCTTATCCGCCAATAATGGCTGGCAACTGGCTCAGGGCACGGCCAGCGATGGCAGTCAGAGTTTGCGTTCAAAACCCATTGCCGACAATCAAACGGCGACCATTTTGTGGTCGGGGTTGTTTGCAGAGGGTTATGTGATTTTTGATTTGAAAACCCAGACCAGCCGCCTAGCCAACAAGTTGACGATTACTGTTGATGATGAAATGGTATTAGAACAAAGCGGCGAGCAAGACTGGTTTGCGCAGTCATTTATGGTCAGTGCTGGTTTCCATACCATTAAGTGGGTCACTAGTCAGCAAGGTGATGCAATTGGCGATACCATCTGGATTGATAACTTACGTTTTGGTCTAGCGGCCGAAGGTGACAGTGATAATGATGGCCTGCCAGATTATTGGGAGATTAACCATAACCACGATGTGACAGACCCGAAAGATGCGTTGCTTGATACCGATGGCGACGGGCTGAACAATCTTGAGGAATTTGCCGCAGGCACCGACAGCCAAAATGCAGACTCTGATGAAGACTTGTTGCCCGATGGTTGGGAGGTGCGTTATGGATTGGATCCGTTGGCTAGTGGCGATACCTCGGTTGATACCGATGGTGATGGTATCAGCAACTTGGATGAGTATCGTGGTGGTTCGTCACCGACCGGGCGTTTTTCATTACCGCGTTTAAATGCCACCTTTAACCTGTCATTTGAAGATAATCATTTACCTGGCGGCTGGCGAACCAGCCCAGATGTCGACAGTGGTTGGCAGTTAACCCGCGAGCAGGCGAGTCTTGGCGAGTTTAGTTTACGTTCAGCCAGCATTGGCGATTCAAAAACGGCAGCCATCGAATTTGAAGGTTATTTTCTCGGCGGCCAAATCAAGTTTGATTTACGGGTCGACAGTGAGTTGGGTTATGACAACTTGATATTTTTGATTGATGGTGAGGCGGTGCAACAATGGTCAAATCATTTGAATTGGGGTAGTGCGGCGATTTATATCAGCCCAGGTTATCATCTGATTGCTTGGCAATACGTTAAAGACAGCAGCACGGTGGTGGGTGAAGACGCAGCATGGATTGACAATATCTCTTATGCGGTCGATGGCCAAGACATCGACAGCGATGGTGATGGTATCCCAGATTACTGGGAGGCTTATTATGGTTTTGACCCCCGTTATAGGGCTGATGGTGGCATTGACCAAGATCAGGATGGTTTAACCAATCTGCAAGAGTTTTACCTGAATACCTCACCGACCAATGCCGATTCAGATAATGATGGCCTGAATGATAACGTCGAAATAGCTCAGCCCTTTACTGACCCGCTGATTCGAGACAGTGACGGCGACGGGGTCATTGATGGTCTTGATGCCTTCCCGACGGACGCTTTTGAGGCGGTGGATACTGATGGCGATGGCACAGGTAATAATACCGACCTTGATGATGACAATGACGGTATACCGGATTATATCGAAATTGCCGCTGGACTGAACTCGCTTGATGCCAGTGATGCCAATGGTGATGTGGATAATGATGGTTTTAGTAATTTGCAGGAGTATCAGCAGGGTACTGATTTGGCCAATCCTTTTTCAACGCCAGTGTTTGGTTTGCCTTGGTTGCCGTTGTTGTTGGATATGGGGTCGTCTCAGTAGGCAAGGAGGTTTTCTCCGGGCAAAAAAAATCCCCGGGGGAAACCGGGGATAAATATTCTATCAGGGAGATATGAATCAATGTTACTGGTTTAATAGACCCCACCCTAATGCGTTTAGTTCAAATAAATTCAAAAGAAAACCAAATTAAATTCGATTAATTTTAAATCGTCCTATTTATGAACTGTTAACGTTTACTTAATGTGCTTCATCCCAATTATCACCTACACCAGCTTCAACAATCAACGGCACATCTAATGTCACCGCACGCTCCATCAATTGACAAATTTTCGCCTTATATTGTTCGACCATATCGGTTTTAATCTCAAAGACCAATTCATCATGCACTTGCATAATGGTATGAATGTCGCCTTCGGGCTGCTCGTTCACCCAAGCGTGTACATCAATCATCGCACGTTTAATGATGTCGGCAGCGGTGCCCTGCATCGGTGAGTTGATGGCGGCACGCTCGGCGGCTTTACGCCTAGCAGCGTTTCGGGCTTTGATTTCTGGTAAATGTAAACGACGGCCATAGAGGGTTTCGATAAAACCTTGTTCGGCGGCTTTTTCGCGGGTGGTTTCCATATAATCTTGCACACCCGGAAAACGTTCAAAATAACGTTCGATATAATGTTGTGCTTCATGACGAGGCACTTCAAGTTGACGGGCCAGACCAAAGGCCGACATGCCATAAATCAAGCCGAAGTTAACCGCTTTGGCTTTACGTCGTTGATCAGTGGTGACCTCTTCTAACGGGGTATTAAAGACTTCTGAGGCGGTTGCGCTGTGCACATCCAGCCCTTTGGAGAAGGCATCGACCAAACCTTTGTCGCCAGACAGATGGGCCATGATACGTAACTCAATCTGTGAATAATCCGCGGCGACAATTTTGTAACCTTCTGGGGCAACAAACGCTTGTCTGACTTTACGGCCATCGGCAGTCCGGATCGGAATATTCTGTAAGTTTGGATCGGTTGATGATAATCGCCCGGTCACTGCCACGGCTTGCTGGTAAGAAGTATGCACTCGTCCGGTTTTCTCGTTGACCATCAAAGGCAATTTATCGGTGTAAGTGGATTTAAGCTTGCTCAGACCACGGTGTTCCATAATGATTTTCGGCAACTCAAATTCATGGGCCAATTCAACCAATACTTCTTCTGCGGTAGATGGTGCGCCTTTAGGGGTTTTCTTATTGATAGGCAGCCCCATTTCTTCAAACAATACCTGTTGCAATTGCTTGGGCGATGCCAAATTAAACTCGTGTCCGGCGAGGGCGTATGCCTGCTTTTCAAGCTCAACCAAGCGTACGCCGTGTTCTTGACTCTGTTGCTGTAACAGTTTGCTGTCAATATAAACGCCGCGACGTTCAATTTGTGATAACACCGATACCAGCGGTAATTCAATCTCTTTAAATACGGTGCTTAGGCTGTCAATGGTCGATAACTGTGACCAGATGGCATTGTGCAGTCGCAGGGTAATGTCGGCGTCTTCAGCGGCATAAGGGGCGGCTTTTTCCACTTCAATCTGGTTAAAGGTCAGCTGCTTTTTGCCTTTACCGGCGATATCTTCAAATTTAATGGTGTTCACGCCAAGGTATTTTAACGCTAGCGCGTCCATATTGTGACGGGTGCCGACACTTTGCAGCACATACGACTCCAACATGGTATCGAAGGCGATGCCTTGCAAGTTAACCTCATAATTGGCCAGTACGTGTTTATCGTATTTAAGGTTTTGCCCGACCTTGGCTTTAGTGGGGTCTTCGAGTAAGGGTTTAAGCTTTTCGAGTGCGTCTTGTAAACTAATTTGATCTGGCGCACCAGGATAATCATGGCCGACTGGCAAATAAGCCGCTTCGCCTTCTTTAATCGCAAACGATACACCGACCAGTTCGGCCTGCATATAATCAAGGCTGGTGGTTTCGGTATCAAAGGCAAATAACTCGCTTTGATTGAGCCTATCTAACCATTTGTCGAACTGCTCATGGGTCACAATGGTTTCATAATCAACCTTTTCGATTGGCGGGCTAGGGGGACTGATTGGGTCGCCGTCTGCGGCGGTGCCTGTGGCCGCTGCGGGGGCCGGGGCTGATTTGCCTGTTTGCTTTAATAAATCCGTTAACCAGCGGCGGAATTCACATTCGCCGAATAATTCAATCAAGCGGTCATTATCGGCTGGGATGGTTTTCATGTCTTCGATGGGTTGATCAATCTCGACATCGAGTTTAATGGTGGCCAGTTGATACGACATATCTAGCAGCTCTTTATTGTCTGCCATCTTTTTCGCTATAGTTTTTGAGCCACGAAAGCCCAATCCAGCTAACTGGTCGAGGTTTTGATAGATGTTTTCACATGAACCCAACCCTTGAAGCATCGCCACGGCGGTTTTTTCACCCACACCAGGCACGCCTGGAATATTATCGACTTTATCGCCCATCAGTGCGAGGTAGTCGATAATCAGCTCTGGGCCCACACCAAATTTTTCGGCGACGCCGGGCACATCCATAACCGTGTCGGTCATGGTGTTGATCAAGGTCACATGCTCATTGACCAGCTGAGCCATATCCTTATCACCCGTGCTAATCAGCGTGGCTCGGCCTTCAGCCGTTGCACGTGCCGCTAGGGTGCCTATCACATCGTCAGCTTCAACGCCTGCAATAGAAATTAACGGCAATCCCATGGCCTTGATGATTTCATGGATTGGGGCAATTTGCGGCCGCAAGTCATCCGGCATCGGCGGACGGTTGGCTTTGTACTCTGAATACATATCATTGCGGAAAGTTTTGCCCTTGGCATCAAATACCATCACCATATGGCTGGGATTAAACTGACGGATCAGGCTTTTGACCATGTTGATCACACCATAAATCGCGCCAGTGGCTTCGCCTTTTGAGTTGGTTAAATGCGGTGGTGAATGGTAAGCACGAAAAAGATAAGAAGAACCATCAACAAGGATAAAAGGGTTTTCAGGAATTTGAGCCATATGCGGAATTAATCACTGTTTTTGAGTGGTAGGGAATGGGGCAATATACTGCCACAAGGGGATCTAAATGGCCAATGTTATAGGTGCTTTATTGTCGGTTTGAGTCGGTTTTCGTTGCAGGTTTACTGCAAATCGCTGCCAGTTGGTCTGGTTTGGCTACAAGCCTGTTGGGGTGAAGTGTTTTAGGGAATGTTAAGTTAAGGTTAAGCAAAGTTATACACAGGCACCCCGGGCAAGGGTGTGGATAAAGTTGTTTATAACGATCGGTCAGTGCACTTTCGGTGAATTCACCAAAAATGTTGGGGTATAAGCTAAGTTATTGAAAACTAAGTATTAGTTCGTTTTATTAATGGTATTACTAATGGTACGTAGTGTTTATGATTAAATGTGGAAAACCTTTTTATCCCAATGTCCTGATCAGACATTTATCGCCGAATCTTTTTGGCTTGTCAGCCATTAAAATCAGGGTCAAAGTCTCAGCCCCGTCTAAAAGGGTAGCGCAGAATATCACAATCACAATGATTTTACAGAAATATTACAGAACTTTATTTTTGTCAAAACGGCAAAAAAAAGTTGCAAAAAACCAAGCCCCCGGTTTTACTGGTGTTAGGTGTATGCGGTTACATTTTTTACCATGAGTGTCGGTTAAAAATTCGTTAAGCATTGATTTTAAAGTGGTTTTTTATCCAGTAGTTTTTTAGCCTAGCTATTCAAGGCAACAGCAAGATAATTTAAATAATAAGGTAACAGAATGAAAAATATTGCAGTAATACTGTCGGGTTGTGGGGTTTTTGATGGCAGTGAGATTCATGAGTCGGTGTTAGCACTGATGAACATCGAAAAAGTGGGTGCCAGCTATCAATGTTTTGCCCCGGATGTGGCGCAAATGCATGTGGTCAATCATCTGACCGGTGAAGTGGCCGAGCAAGAATCGCGTAACGTGTTGGTGGAATCTGCGCGAATTGCCAGAGGTGAAGTCAAAGCGGTGAGCGAATTAAAAGCGGCTGATTTTGACGCTTTAATATTGCCCGGCGGCTTTGGTGCGGCGAAAAATTTGTGTAACTTTGCCACCGAGGGTGCTGATTGCGTGATGAACGCTGAGGTTAAAGCCGCTTGTCAGGATTTTGCCCAAGCGAGGAAACCCGCCGGATTTATTTGTATTGCGCCAGCGATGATCCCATTGGTTTACGGTCAGGGCAGCAAGGCGACCATAGGCACCGACAAAGACACTGGTGATGCTATCACCGCCATGGGTAGCGAACATATCAACTGCGAAGTTGATGAGTGTGTGGTTGATGAGGCGAATATGGTGGTGAGTACCCCAGCGTATATGTTGGCCGGATCGATTATGCAGGCCAATAGTGGAATTGAAAAGTTGGTAGCTAAGGTGATTGAGTTGGTGGGGTAGAAGGTGCTTTGTGTGTTTTTGGGAATAGAGAAATTAAATTTGAATATGTGTGTATGATGGGTGGACATTTGCCATGTATCAACTAATATTAACTGTATATTTAAACATGTATGTTGAGAGTAAGTTGTCTTTCGGTGATAAAAACTTTTTAGTTATAGTTGAGGACCGTGTTGTTTTTTATGGTACTCTGTATTGCTTAAATTAAGAGTTTAATGTATTGTCAGTAAAAAAATAGACAGGATAAATATTATGGAATTGCAACAAGCTATTATTCACGAATTGGTCAAAGAAAAAAAGCAAAAGGACGCTCCTGATGTTGAACCCCAAGTGCTGGAAGGGCAGCTATTGGATGTGGAATCTGATGCTGTAAAAACTTTGGTCGATAGTATTCTCAATATTTATGGCACAAAAGGTAACTCTTCAGCAAGAGGGACTTTTAATAAGGTTGATGATTATTCGTTTCCAAAACATGTAGATCATTTTATTGAAGATGCAAATTTGGACTTTAAAGCCTTATCCATTCAAGCTATGGCTTGCCTAAAAAAAGCCTCTAAAGATAAAAACTTTGCTACAGGTGGCTATTTGGTTTTTGGTTATTATAAATCGGCTATTGGCGAGACGATTCTGATTGCAATGGTTAAAAAGCGCAAAGGAATTACGCTTCGAAATCT
This sequence comes from Phenylobacterium sp., assembly GCA_047617105.1. Lineage (GTDB taxonomy): Bacteria > Pseudomonadota > Gammaproteobacteria > Enterobacterales > Alteromonadaceae > JABSOG01. The sequence goes on from JBLGCB010000093.1 coordinate 16,778, forward strand.
TATCCCTGAAACTGTGCAAGAAGTTGATTTATCTAAGTTACATCAGGCTGTTAGAATTAATGTCGCTAAGTATAAAGATTGGAGCCAACAGGAGGCGCTGGAAGAGGTCGAGTTAAATTCTGTTAATTCATATTTATCTTTTGTTAGCCCGAAAGTGAACGAAGAGACTTCGGGGTATTTCATTGAAGCCATTGGTTGCACAAATGCAATTGCCGATAAGCAAGCTACGAAAGACGTTATTGCAGCTGTTGGAGCATTTTTTAATTCAGATGAGCAACTTAAACCTTTAAAAAAGGACGCTAAAGAAGAGGTTGCAAGTAAGCTGTATGAAATTAGTAAATCTGACAACCCTGAGTGCTCACTAGACACAGTGGATGCTTGGGTTACTGCTATTATTCCTGAAGAATTGCAAGATAGGTATGCAAATAAATTTACTCAACATGCCAATAATGAACCGTTTAATGTTCCAAGCGTATTCAAAAGTAATTCAACTGAGGCTAAAAAAGGTCTTAACGTAAAAATAGGGAATACCAAAGAAGGTTGGAGCCTGAATTTGGCAAGATATCTGTTAGGTACTCAAGGGGATGCGACAATTCAATATGATCAGGATGAACATCTCATTATCATTCGAGATCTCTCTGACGCGGTGGAGAAAAACATAAGAACCGCCTTAGAATTAGATAATGAAGCAGAATAATGTCTATTGATGCTCCAGAACTTATCCCTTTAGTTAGACTATATCGGGCATTAAACAAACCACAGATGGAAGGTTATAGTTTTTCTGCCAGAGTTGTTTGTAGTTCTGATATTTATGAAATTCTGCAAAGCCTTTGGCAAAAACTTCAATCGAGCGGCTCTGCTGGTAAGGTTGAAATTGAACTGGAAGAAGCTCCTCACTCTATATGCCTTGATGATCGCTTGGAAGAGTCAGAAAATAAGCTTATTGGTAAAGAAATTAATATAGAAGTCGTATTGAGGCAGAATCATAAAATACGTTTTTATGATAATGAAGATACATTGATTACTAAAAGTGCTATTGGTGATAGTTTTGAATTCCCAAAGCATTATTATGTTGTAAGTCATGATTATTGTCATGGCATTGATGAGGCCGTTAAAAGGCCATGCTCACTTAGAGCTGTAGACTCTGTAGTTGAATTTGTTTCTAAACTAAAAGTGCTTGCTAATAAAGTCGATACCAGAGGGACATCAACAGTTGCAACATTTTATGTCTCAGACCCGGAAAATAAAGAACAAATAAATCCTGTGGATTTAGACTTGAAGATAACACCAGATTTAAAGGATTTGCCTATTGAAAGATTTACTATTCTTAATGAAGTTGTCGATGCAGATTCAACATCTGTTCGAGACTTTGAAAAGAAAACTTTGTTAAAAGCTGCGTTGTGCGAAGAATTATCCAAGATACCTAAAAATAAGAACAAGATTAGATTCTTGATTGGGCATTGGCAAGACGTTGATAGTGCATATCACAGGAATTTAGAAATTTTTATTACAGGAATTTCTTTTAGTAAATTACGTCATGAAGTTGAGGAAAGAAATTTAGAATTTCTTGATAATATCAATTCAGCTTTGGTTGATATTAGTATGAAACTTACAGCACTCCCGGCGTCTTTCGGTTTATGGATTTATGTGTTTAGGGCAGATCATGAAGTTGAAAAAAAGCTTGGATTTTTAGCTGCAATATCTATTATGACGCTTGTACTGTGGTTTGCATTAGATGGACATGTAGCCAAGTTTAATTATGTAAAAGAAAGTATTAGTAAGCAATTAAGTTTATTTAGAAATAAGCTTGAGAACTCCTCAAAGGATAGAATTGTCTGGTTGGATATTCAGACTAAAATTGATGATATGGATATGCTATTAGA
>JBLGCB010000094.1:0-18509 GCA_047617105.1 Phenylobacterium sp.
GCCCTCCCCTGAATTAACGACAACAAGATTAATCGCCACCAGCCCATCCAAAACATTATTCTCTGCGTTGCCTCTGCGTCCTCAGTGGCTCTGTGGTAGTCGCAAGAACAACGCCACTAGCTCACCAGAAAGCAGGAAATCAATAGCACTGTGCATAACCGAGACGACAAGATCCCAAAAGAAACTCCGTGGTGAAAGCTACGGAAAACTCAGATTAGGAAAGCTCAAACTAACATCGGCAAACAAATATCCATCGTGGTGCCCACCCCAACGGTGGAGGCAATATCGATGGTGCCATCGTGCTCCTGGATAATACCAAACGAAATCGCCATGCCTAGGCCTGTGCCTCTGCCCACTTCTTTAGTGGTAAAAAATGGTTCAAATACCCGGTTCATGGTCGCTTCGTCCATACCAGCACCATTGTCTTTAATACTGATTTTCAGCCGATTGGCCACCGCTTGTTGCGTGCTAACAATAACCTCTCCTTTAACCTCACCAGAACAGTCCTCTACCGCCTGACAAGCATTGATAATGATATTCATCAACACTTGGCCAAGCTTTGACGGAAAACAAAGGATATACGCGTTACAGCCCAGCTCAATCTTAATATCAATCTCATTGTATTGGGTGCGAATCAAATGTACCGTCGACTCAATTAAATCAGCCACCGCCACTTCTTTTTGCTCTGTGGCATCCAGGTGAGTAAAGAAACGCAGACCTTCGACAATCTTTTTAATCCGCCTGGTGCCCTCGATAGCGGTATCCTTTAAGTCGTCTAAGCTAGCAAACATTTGCTCAAAACTTTGCAATACCTCAGGGTCCGCTTTATCCCCTCCGGCTAGCTCGGTTAATAATGCTTTTATCTTCACAATCTCATCATCCATCATAAACACCGCAGCATGGACGAAATTAGTCGGGTTATTGATTTAATGGGCCACACCAGCGGTCATGGTACCCAAGGATGCCATTTTTTCAGCCAAAATCAGCTGTTGTTGCGCCGCCAATATTTCACTGTTTTGCACTTCAATTTGATGAAACGCATTGGCGTTGTCTATCGCTGTGGCCGTATACGTCGCCAGCGTTTGCAACATATCCATATGGTGTGAATCATAGGCGTTGGTTTGATGACTTTGTACTTTGATAACGCCAAGCACTCGGTCTTTAATCATCAGCGGAATGTAAATCAACGAATGCGGCGCTTGTGGTGATCTGCCATTGGCCAGCAACAGCTTTTCTCGGGTGTGGTCTGAGACTTCATCAATAAATTGCGCATACTCAACGGTCACATCATTGATAAACACCGGTTTTTTATGATCAATGCACCAGACTGCAAACTGGCTTTTATCCCGCATATCACGGCTATAAGGCGGGTAACGGTGATTGTTTTCGATTGCCAGTTGGTAATCGATTATCTGCTTATCCGGATGGTAAATACCAATGCCAAAAACAGTGGCGTCCATCAGTTTATTTACCCGCCGATAAAGGGTATCCAAAATCAGATCCAAATTGAGACTTGAGCTAATCTCTTTGCCGATATCACTTAACACCGCTAGGGTATGCGTGCGCTGCTCAACCTCAATTTCAAGCGCTTTTCTTTGCTCGGTTAATAAGTTAATCCGTAGGCGATACACCCCATACAAGGCACTCATCACCAAAATGCTCGCCAAGGTTTTAGCCCACCATGTCAGCCACCAAGGCGGTAATATGGTGATGTTAAGACTAATGCCTTGTTCATCCCACACCCCATCTTTACTGGCGGCTTTAACCCTAAAGGTATATTGGCCTGCCGGCAAATTGGTATAGCTGGCATATCGACGTTTGGCATCGGTGTTAACCCACTGCCTATCAAACCCCAGCAACTGATAAGCATACTGATTGCTTAGCGAACGGCCATAATGCAAAGCGGAAAATTCAAGAGAAAAGACCGATTGTTGATGGCTTAAGGTGATCCCCTCGATGTACTGGATGGCGCGAGGTAATACAGCATCTTGCTGCCCGGGCAAAATATTGACCGGTCTGTTTTGCAGTCGTAATGCTGTCAATGCCAGGCGGGGCGGTTTAAATTCTGCTTTGACCTGACTCGGTAAAAAATGGGTCACCCCTTTAATGCCACCGAAGTAAATCCGCCCTTGTGAATCTTGGCCAAATGAACCAATCAAGTAACCACCAGGCTGAGCGCCTTCAACACCACCAAAATTAACAAATTGTTTTCTCTGCGGATCAAACCTAGAGATACCACCGGTGGTGCTTATCCACAACGATCCGCGGTCATCAGCAACAATTGCCGCGATCAAATCACTTTGCAGGCCCTGCTTGCTGGTAAAATGCTCAAAACTCAGCTGTAATGGCTGATTTTTATCTGAGATAACAGTGCCCTTATTAAGCCCTCCGCCGACGGTGCCCACCCAAATGATGCCTTGGGGATCTTCATAGATTGAAGTGACGAAATTACTGTTCAAGCTGGTGTCATCATCAATGGAATGTTCAAATGACTGAAATGACTGTGATTCATCCAACCATAAATTCAATCCGCCATATCGGGTGGCAATCCATAGACGTTGCTGTGAGTCTTCATAAAGTTGATAGAGGTAGTCATTGCTGAGGCTTTTTTTATCATCAGGGTGATGGATAAAAGTATCAAAGTGCTGGTGAATCGGGTCCCAACGGTTCAATCCCCCCCGGGTTGCAATCCACACTTGTCCATTGCGTCGTTGATATATATGTTGTACCGCATTATCGATTAGACTGTGGCTATCATCAGGGTCATAGGTGTAGTGGGTAAATTGCTGATTTTCTTTGCTCCAGCGATCGAGTCCGCCTTGTTTTGTGCCCACCCATATCATCGATTCACCATCGACTAAAATGGTCCTAACCACATTATCTGTCAGGCTACCCGGCTTCGATGGGTCATGAACAAAACGGGTGAAATGATCGCCATTCTTTGCTCTGAAATTTAACCCTTTGTTGCCACCGACCCATAAATCACCTGAAAGGTCTAAATGAATCGCATTGATGATGTTATCGCTCAAACTACCAGGCTCAAGCGGGTCACTGGCCAGCGTATCAAAGGCGATAGTACGGGGGTCTAATACATTCAAGCCGCCATGCCAGCTGCCAAACCACAACATTCCGGTACTGTCTTCACTGATACTTTGAATGCGGTTATCACTAAGGCCCTGAACATCCCCTGGCTTTGAATACAAAACCTTAAAATGCGCTGCCCGCTGATCAAATAAATTCAGCCCATTACTGGTGCCTACCCATACGCGACCATAACTATCATTAAAAACGGTATGTACATCATTGTCTGATAAACTGGTTTCATCACCCGGCTCATGTTGATAATGCAAAGCTTTGACTTCACCTTCACCAGCACCAGCACCTTCACCAACGTTTCCCGGCGCACCTTGTTGCAGGTCGATACTGAACAAGCCAGCATTTGAGCTGCCAATCCAAAGTTTATTGAGGTTATTTTGACCATGATTATCCCGGTCAAAATCCAGCGCCGACAATTTAACAGCGGTTTCATCACTGATGGTGTAGCGATGAAAATCACCGGAGTCTGGATCACGCCAATTGAGTCCGCCGTCATCGAGTCCAATCCATAAACCGCCATCAGGTGTGACCAATAAAGCACGAACATCGTTCGCAGCAAGGCTTTTCTCATTACCTGACTGATGCCGATAGACACTAAAGCGATCACTGTGAGGGTCAAACAAATTCAATCCATCGGCGGTGCCTATCCATATTTTACCCTCACCAGCGGGTTCAATAGCGTAAACCGTATCATGGCTGAGGTTACGGATGTCGTTATTATCTATGCTACGGTCTTGATGCAAGTAATGTTTAAACTGCTCTGTTTGTGGGTCGAAGCGATTCAGTCCGCCGCCATCGGTGCCCACCCAAATAAAACCTTCATAGTCCTGATACAGGGCGTTGATATAATTAAATGAAATCGCAAAGGGATCATCAATATTGCTCTGATAGAGCCTGAATTCATAACCATCGTAGCGCACCAAACCACGGCGGGTACCAAACCACATAAACCCTTTACGGTCTTGCAGCTGGCACAAAATGGTCAGATTTGGCAGACCTTCTTCGAGCGAGATATGTTGAAAATGCAAGCTATGAGAAGTTGCCAAAGTACTAGGGGATAAAAAGACAAAGAATAATGCAATAAAGAAAAACCGGATGTGTATTATCATTTAGATTGTCTGCTTAGGGAATGAATATTGAATAAAACCCAAAACGTAACTGTTCAGCGTGATTATATTTTGCTTCAGAACAAGGCCTTTTCGCACGGAAAATAGGCGCATATAGGTCATATGTAACTGTTTGTGTACGAAAATAACGCCGTTATGGTGCAAAAGATGAGTGCGCTGAATAGTTACCCCAAAACTTGCTATGGAATGACAGGTAGGGTGGGCATGTTTCCCTATCGGCACCGAAACGTCGGACCGCTCAGCCTCCACCTCAGGGTACACAAGCTTCAAGTATTCGCTTTCTTACCCCTTCGCCCCACGCGTGACGCACCAGCCAAAGACAAGCTCTGAACTTAAGTATAGACAATATTTTTAAATCGGCCTTGGTGTAATACAGGTTTTTAAACCGAATCATCGTATTCATCGTTGCCATCAAATCGGCAAATTCACCGCAATCAGCGCACCAGCCCCAAGTTCAGACGTCACTTCAATAGCGCCATCATGGGCTTCGACAATACCAAAAGAAATCGACATGCCTAACCCGGTGCCCTGCCCTGGCGCTTTAGTGGTAAAAAACGGTTCAAAGATTTTTTGCCGGGTCAATTCATCCATGCCACAACCATTATCTTCAATGCGAATTTGTAACTGTCCATCCACCTTTTCGGTGCTAATGGTCACTTTACCCAGCCCAGAGATCTCTTTTTCTTCAATCGCCTGACAAGCGTTAACGATAATGTTCATCAACACCTGAGAGATTTTCGACGCAAAACAGCGTAATACCGGGTTAAACGTCAGCGCCATCTCAAAATCAATGGGTTGGTATTGGGTCTGCACTAGATTCACCGTCGATTCAATCAGATTTACAATTGATGCGGGTTTCTTCTGGCTATTATCTACCCGGGTAAAAACGCCCAAATCATCAGCAATCGCCTTAATCCGCCCAGTGCCTTGAATCGCGGTAGCGGTTAAGTCAGTCAGCTTAACAAATCGCGCTTCCAATGCCGATATCACCTCAGCATCCGCTTCATCATCACTGGCCAGGCCAATAATGTACGCTTTAATGTCCTGTACTTCATCACGCATCATATGCACCGCAGTATGGGTGAAATTGGCCGGATTATTAATCTCGTGAGCAACACCGGCGGTCATGGTCCCCAACGCGGCCATTTTATCGGCCTGCGCTAACTGCTGTTGAGTTTGTTTTAAATCGTCAATTGTGCTGTGCAACTCATGATTTGATTGCTCTAATTCGGCGGTTCTTTGTGAGACATTTTGTTGTAATTGCTGATTAAACGTTTCGAGACGCTCTTGTTGTTGATTAATTGACGCCTGCATCGACGTGAAGTTATTGATTAAGGTGCCAACTTCATCGTTGGCTTTGAGATCAATCTTATGCTCCATTTCACCAGCAGCAATCTTTTTAGTGATATCAGACAAGGTAACAATCGGCTTTAAAAATCGGTTGATCAGCCAAGTAATCAAAATCACCAAAATCACAAAAAACACCAGTGTCGGAATGGCAAAGTCTTCAATCTGCTTACCAGTGATCGCATCAATTTGTTGGTTTAACGATTTCGTGACCTTCAACAACTCATCTTCGCTGACAATATTGGCATATAACCAACCGAGACTGTCGAGTTTAATATATGACATATACAGCACCCGATCCGGTAAAGTGATTTTTTCAAAACCTGCTCTGCTATGGGCGATTTTTTTCAGTGTCACTTTAAAGGCCGAATCATATTCTAGCAGCGACAGGTAAATAAGCGCATCGTCATTGGCCAACGCTTGGGCGTAAATATCATCAATGGCCTTTTGCGGCAATGCTATCGGGCGAAAATCTTGATCCAACAACACCGAATAATGATCTTTGTCATGCTCGCCTGTGGCGTTTTTGTCCATATCGTTTTTAATATAATGCTTGACCAAATTCGCCAACGTCACATCCGTACCAACAACCCCTAAGAAGGTATCATCAACATATATCGGGGCACTGGCGCTGATCATTTTGCCCTGTCCTGCGGGATCTTCATACAAGGGTGACCACACCAGTTCTCTTGAAGGGTTTTTCACTGGCGTCGCTGGCAAATAATAAATTTCTTTGGTCAGATCTAGATTGGGCGGGAACGCATTGATCATGTCTATCTTGGGAAAGTAACGCAAAAAGCCTTCTTTACCAATAAAATAATTGGCCACAGTGTTCACATTTCTTGCCAACAGTGGATTAAAGTATTCATTGATCACGGCGCTAGTTTCAATTTTCTTTAACACCGCTTCATCCACCTTCATCCAGTCAGGCGACCATAAAGACGATTCATCGGTGCTGATCTCAACCAATTGATTATTAGACATATGGATTAGGTGGTCTTTGTGATCCCAGTAGTCTTTGGGGTTTATCAAACGCTTATGGCTGAAAAGACGAGTCACGTACTCCTGCAAATTCTTGACATCATCTTCAATACTCTTGATGAGCAGTTCAAGGGTTTCTTTTTGGGCATTGGTATAGTCTTTATAATAGACTGTGCTTTGTTCAAGCAAGATGGTATTACCCACCACCAGTGAGGCATCTTTGGCTTGATTGAGGGTTGAAATACCCAGATAAGCGTTAAACATTAAAATGGTGAGAAACACAAAAACAAATGCCATCAGGGCTTTGCTTTTTATGCCGAACATGAGTCTACCGATAACCTTTCGTGCCATATACTTGTCATGCCTTATGTTAAACTACGGTAATTATTCAGCGTGCTTAGATTTCGCTTCAGAACAAGGCCTTAACTTAATGAAAAGAGTCGCACGGAAAATAGGCGCACAATAGGTCATATGCAACTGTTTGAGTGCGAAAATAACGCCGTTATGGTGCGATAGATGAGTGCGCTGAACAGTTACAAACAACGCTCCTAATGGCATTATAGCCTAGTAAAGGGCTGTGCCTGGAAATTTTTATTGTTACCACTGAACAGCCAAAAAAAACCATTTGCCCACGGCGCAGGTCAAGATTGAACAACTTCATGCTCTGTTACACAAATCTATGCTGCTTAACGGTAGACATCCTTGGATTGTGCGACTAGTATTACACTCGGTAATCAGCATCTAATTCTGATTGCTGTATTAATGGATCTTAATTTTTTTAGAGTAAAACAGGAAGAACACAATGCAAACTCACTCTGTAGGATGCCTTATCGGGGCAATCTTATTATCTGGCTGTGGCGGCGATAATCAATCCACACCGCAAGACAGCACAGATCAGCTATCAGTTAACCAACCAACGGTTAGCCAAACGGCGGCCCCAAGTTTAAGCTCGCCAACGCCAGCCCAAACCCCCTCACAACAAAGTGTTCCAACCAATGCAGTTGAGACCCATATCGTGCATTTTTATGGCTCAAATTTAAGCGTGATGCAGGGTTATATTGCCGATCGCTTCAATCAGCTGGGTACCATCATTATTGAAGATGAGAATGGACCCGACAACTTTAGCTTATCTAACCAGCCGGGTTATTTTGATTACCAGCCAACACAATTTGGTCAGCAACAAATTAACCTCGCGATGATGTCAGGTGATCAGGTGGTCGAAAGAGTCACTTTATACATCACCCTTGAAGATAACGTGATTGTTGACGGTTATCCTAGTGTGAAACGCAATAACGCATTATCTTCGGGTTACAGCGCTTTTCCAGGAGAAACAATCTCTTGGCATATTAACGCCAAAACCACAGGCACTTATACCTTACCAATCACCTCTGTGAATGGCGAGCTGGTCGATGAGATCACTGTTGCGCTAAAACCCCAGCAAGAACGCAATGACCAACCATGGTATAAAGGTTTTGGTTACGATATCAGCTTTGATTATGCTATCGACTCACAAATGGCTTCTGGGGTGTATTTCATTGGTGCCGATAAGTCGCTGATGTTTGTGGTCAAAAGCCGTGAACCAGGGGAAATTGTGGTGGTCTTACCGACCAATACCATGAACGCCTATTCTTGCTCTGCTGATCACGGTCTGTATGATTGTCCAACCGATAGTCAGCCAGTGGCCAAGGTCCATAAAGTCAGTTTTTTACGACCGATAACCAATACTACTGGCAGCGATAGTTGGGAAAATTACGACTTAATCGAGCCGATGCTCAAGTGGTTGGATAAAGAACAGTCTAACCGTAACATCAGTTATATCACCGATTATGAGCTAGATAACCTCGACAATTACGCCAGCAGCCAGCTGATGGTGATCCCCGGACACAACGAATACTGGACCCACAAAGCCAAAGAAAACTTTGACATCTATACCCAGCAATTGGGCAAAAATGCCTTTGTCGCTGGTGGTAATATTATGTGGTGGGCGGTACGTTACGAAGACAATGGCCGTACTCTGGTCACTTATAAACACGATGAGGATATCGACGCGCCATCACCCGAGTTAAGAACCACCCTGTTTAACACACTGCAAAAAAGTGCCTTGCACTCTATCGGTGGCAGTTATACTTTTGGCGGCATTGACGTCAATCAGGTCGATAGCCGCTTCAATCCCAATTCGATGCGGATGATTCAGCCGAATTCTATTTTTATGCGTAACTCAGGTCTGGGGATGTGTGACGAGCTAGATTTAAGCCCCAACGCCGAATTTGACGGCGCACCCGTGATGGGCTTTAACCAGGAAGGATTTCCGGTGGTTGATATCACCAGCCACAATATCCACAAACTCGAAATACTCGGTTATACTTGGGGCGCGCAAAGTTACAACCACCGATACACTATGGGTACCACTCATGTCTTTCAGAAGACCGCTGAATCAGGTTATGTTTTTCAGTTTGGTTCTATGGGTGCTGGCCAATATGGTTTTACCAATCACAGTCATGCGGCCTACCGTCAAGTCGCGACCAATGTGCTAGATGTTTTAACCTCCGACCAATCCCCTTTTAGTACCGCTGCCAGCGTGCAACAGCCAAGTATAGTCAAATTCAGGCCACCACAATATATCGAACCCGGTTCTTTTTATGAGCACTGCCGTCGTTAATCAACAAAGGAAGATGTTTACATTCTTAAAGGAAAAACCGTATGTTTAACTATCAATTACAAAAATTAGTATTACCCTTAGTATTCACTGGCCTTAGCACTGTACTTAGTGCCTGCGGAGGTGGAGGCAGTGGTGACACTGGTGGCAATCCAGATGTGAGTGTGCCACCACCTGATGTGGTTATCGTTGCACCTCCAGTGCCTGAGCCTGAGCCAGCACCAGAGCCTACGCCTCAGCCGATACCTCAGCCTATACCTATACCGACGCCTCCGACACCGACGCCTACGCCTACGCCGACACCGACGCCGACACCGACGCCTACGCCGACGCCGACACCGACGCCTACGCCGACACCGACGCCGACGCCGACGCCTACACCTGAGCCAGAGCCAACACCAGAACCAACGCCGGAGCCGACACCTGAGCCAACGCCAGAGCCAACGCCGGAGCCGACACCTGAGCCAACGCCAGAGCCAACGCCGGAGCCGACACCTGAGCCAACGCCGGAGCCAACGCCAGAGCCGACACCTGAGCCAACGCCTGAACCAGAACCAACGCCTGAGCCAGAGCCAACGCCTGAGCCAACGCCTGAACCAGAACCAACGCCTGAGCCAGAGCCAACGCCTGAACCAGAGCCAACGCCTGAACCAGAGCCAACGCCTGAACCAGAGCCAACGCCTGAACCAGAGCCAACGCCTGAACCAGAGCCAACGCCTGAACCAGAACCAACGCCTGAACCAGAACCAACGCCTGAACCAGAACCAACACCGGAACCAGAACCAACGCCGGAACCAGAGCCAACGCCAGAGCCTGGTCAGCCGTTAAGTGAATTGGTGTTCAGCGATGCCAATTTGGCCAATTGTGTCCAGCAAACAGCCCAACAGCATCAGTGGACTTATATCAGACATATGACGGCATTAGGTTGTGAAAATCAAAATATCAGTGATTTAACCGGCATCGAAGCCTTAACCGCATTAAATTACCTCGTGCTTAATCATAACCCCATCAGCGACCTTTCGAATCTGGCTGAATTAATCACCTTAGAGCGATTATATTTGGGCAATATGCAATTGCCAGATGAACAAGTGGCGCATTTAAGCGCCCTGACCGGATTGGTCGAGTTACATCTCAATAGTAATGATATCGGTGATATCTCAGCTTTGAGTCAACTCACCGCCCTGACCCATCTGCAATTCAACCTCAATCACGTCAGTGATTTGAGTCCGTTAGCGGATATGAGTCAGTTACAGGTGCTCAAACTTGATGAGAATCGGGTTGCTGAAATTAGCGCGCTGAGCCAGCTAAACGCGTTGAAGATACTGACGATGAAGAAAAACCACTTGCGTGATCTCTCACCACTGGCTGGACTAACGTCGTTAACTTATCTGAATTTTCATAGAAACCAAATCAGTGATTTATCACCCTTGTCACAGTTGACTGGGTTAACCGATTTGTTTTTACTTGAAAACCTTATCAGTGATATCAGCCCATTGGTCAATTTGCAGGCGTTAAATATGCTGTATTTGTCTTACAATCAAATCAGTGACGTTTCGGTGTTGGCTGGCATGTCCCAACTACACATAGCTTCATTACGCAGCAATCAAATCAGCGATATCAGTGCTTTGTATAATCTGACTAACGCCATCATTGTTGATGTATATCACAATGATCAGATCCCTTGCGCCGACCTAGAGAGTCTTACGCTTGCTTTAGGGCCTGCTGTTAAGACTGGTGGGGTTTGTTTGCCGTAAGGATTGTACATACACCGTAGGGTGGGTTAGCTATGTGAGGCACGAGCATGGCGTAACCCACCATCGCCATCGCGAACCATTAAACCTAACCCCATGCAACTCAGACAATAACCAAGCTTCGCCATGGGTTGGCCAATACAACAACCTCCATGGCGGGTTACGCCATTTCCTCGTTCCTCGCAAATGTCTAACCCACCCTACGGCACTCCACCGTAGGGTGGGTTAGTAATGTGAGGCACGAACATTACGTAACCCACCATCGCCATCCCGAACCTTCAACCTAAACCCATGTGAACCAGACAATAACCAAGCTTCGCCATGGGTTGGCCAATACAACAACCTCCTGTGTAAAAAGTCTCCAAGAGTACCGTGAATCACGGAATATGCTCGAAAAAGGCTTGTTTATGACTGCAAGGTCACGCGTGAGCACAAAAAGCGTGACCACCCTACGCCATTTCGTTATTTCGTTATTATCGCGCGCATAAAAAATGCCACCCCGAGGGGTGGCATTTTATGAATCGTTGCTATTGAACTCACCTTGCGGCTCGCTGATAGTTACTCTTCTTCTTCAACTTCTTCCGCATCTTCAACAACAGGGCGGTCGACTAATTCGACATAACACATTGGTGCATTATCACCAGCACGGAAACCGCATTTTAAAATGCGAGTATATCCGCCTGGACGTTCTGCATAACGTGGGCCCAAATCGTTAAATAGCTTACCAACGACTTCGTCATCGCGCGTTCTGGCAAATGCCAAACGACGATTTGCAACGCTGTCAGATTTAGCTAATGTGATAAGCGGCTCAACAACACGACGAAGCTCTTTCGCTTTCGGCAATGTTGTTTTTATCAGTTCGTGTTTCACCAATGAACTCGCCATATTGCGGAACATCGCTTTGCGATGACTGCTATTACGGTTTAATTGGCGACCACTCTTACGATGGCGCATGACCTTATCCTTCTATTCTTTACGGTGATCAATTAATCTTTATCAGCAATGCTCGCTGGTGGCCAGTTCTCTAGGCGCATACCCAGAGACAAACCACGCGATGCTAATACGTCTTTAATTTCAGTTAGCGATTTTTTGCCTAAGTTAGGCGTTTTCAGAAGTTCGACTTCTGTTCGCTGTACCAGATCACCAATATATTGAACCTGCTCTGCTTTCAAACAGTTAGCGGAACGAACGGTCAACTCTAAATCATCAACTGGGCGAAGTAGAATCGGATCAAATTCCGGCTTCTCTTCTTTCTCTTCAATCTCGCTAACTTCTCTTAATTCCATGAAGTTGGACAGCTGATCAGCAAGAATGGTAGCAGCACGTTCGATCGCTTCTTTTGGATCGACAGTACCGTTAGTTTCCATATCAATGATTAATTTATCTAAGTCGGTTCGTTGCTCTACTCGCGCAGATTCAACAGTGTAAGCAATTCGCTCAACCGGGCTAAATGATGCGTCCAATAATAGACGGCCGATTGGGCGATCTTCTTCGTCAGAGAGCACTCGGGCAGATGCCGGCACATAACCACGACCACTTTCAACCTTGATCCGCATGCTGATATCACTACGAGCACCGACCAAGTTACAAATGACGTGTTCAGGATTAATGATTTCGACATCACCATCATGCTGAATATGTTGTGCAGTAACAGGGCCTTCGCCTGACTTAGTCAAGGTTAAGATGGCTTCAGTTTTACCTTCGAGTTTAATCGCCAAACCTTTAAGGTTTAACAAAATCTCGATGATATCTTCTTTAACGCCTTCTTTAGCACTGTATTCATGCACAACACCATCGATCTCCACTTCAGTAACCGCAGCACCCGCCATGGACGACAGCAGAATGCGACGAAGTGCGTTACCAAGCGTATGACCGAATCCACGTTCAAGAGGCTCTAATGTCACTACGGAATGCGTAGGACCTAAGCTTTCAACGTCGACTGATTGTGGTTTAAGAAACTCGGATACAGAACCCAGCATTTGTTACCCTCTCTTTATTTATGACTATACTCTAAAATTTTTAACCTTTTTAATTAAAGGTATTATTTAGAGTAAAGCTCGACGATTAGTTGTTCGTTAATTTCAGCAGACAAGTCTGAACGCTCTGGTAGACGTCTAAATACGCCTTCAAGCTTCTTGCCATCTACTTCAATCCAACCGGCTTGTTCACGTTGTGCAGAAAGCTCAACAGCAGCAGCGATGCGTGCTTGTTTCTTGGCTTTTTCACGAACGGCAATCGTATCTTCAGGAGATACGTTGAAAGATGCGATATTTACCACACCACCGTTGACAACAATCGCTTTATGGCTGACCAACTGACGTGCTTCTGCACGTGTGCTGGCATAACCCATGCGATATACAACATTGTCTAAACGTTGCTCAAGTAATCGAAGCAGGTTTTCACCTGTATTACCTTTAATTCGTGCCGCTTTGGCATAGTAGTTACGGAATTGCTTTTCAAGCACACCATAAATACGACGAACTTTCTGTTTCTCACGCAACTGCAAACCGTAGTCTGAGATGCGAGCTCGGCCTGCGCCGTGTTGTCCAGGTGTAGTTTCTAACTTACACTTGGAATCAATTGCTCTTACGCCGCTTTTAAGGAATAGATCCGTACCTTCGCGACGGCTAAGCTTGAGTTTTGGACCCAAATATCGTGCCATTTTCTTTCTCCAGTATCTCTATTACTTAAACACGACGCTTTTTAGGCGGCCGACAACCATTATGTGGTATTGGCGTAACGTCAGTGATGTTAGTGATACGGTAACCCGCACCATTAAGGGCACGAATAGCAGATTCACGACCCGGACCAGGTCCGTTCACGAATACTTCTAGATTCTTCATACCGAAGTCTAGTGCCATAGTACCACAACGCTCGGCAGCAACCTGTGCAGCAAACGGAGTCGATTTACGTGAACCACGGAAACCTGAACCACCGGCTGTTGCCCAGCAAAGTGCATTGCCTTGACGATCAGTAATAGTAACGATAGTGTTGTTGAAAGAAGCATGGATATGAGCCATACCATCTGCAACTTGCTTTTTAACCTTTTTACGGGTTCTTGTTGGTGTTTTAGCCATTGTCTATTCCGCCTACTTTTTAACTGCTTTACGTGGACCCTTACGAGTACGCGCATTGGTTTTAGTACGCTGACCACGTAGTGGTAAGCTGCGGCGATGACGAAGACCACGGTATGCACCCAAGTCCATCAATCGTTTAATGTTCATTGAGACTTCACGACGAAGGTCACCTTCAACGGTGTACTTGCCGACTTCGTTACGAAGTTCGTCTAATTTTTCTTCACTCAGCTCACTGATCTTAGTTGATTCAGTAACATTGGTAGAAACAAGGATAGCTTTCGCTGTTGTTTTACCAACGCCATAAATCGCAGTTAAAGCAATAACTGCATGTTTATGATCAGGAACGTTAATGCCAGCTATACGGGCCATTAACAAAACTCCTATACAATTTATAACGACTTAGATTGAAAAGCCCGTAAGGATACTCAACCCGCCATCGTTTTGCAAATATAAAATGAGTATCAGCACACTTTATTTAACTTTTGTTAAAACCAGTGGTGTGATGACACTCATCAATGTTTTTTAACCTTGTCTTTGCTTATGCTTTGGGTCGCTTGAGCAAATGACTCGAACAACACCAGCACGTTTCACAACTTTACAGTTACGGCAAATCGGCTTAACGGAAGCACGAACTTTCATACTCTTAACTCCGTAGTTATTGAAACCTTTAACGTTTGGTCTTAACGACCATAACCTTTAAGGTTTGCTTTTTTCAGCACTGACTCATATTGATTTGACATCAAATGAGTTTGTACTTGCGCCATGAAGTCCATAATCACCACCACAATAATCAGCAGCGACGTTCCACCGAAGTAAAACGGCACGCTCCAAAGGATGGTCATAAACTCAGGCACTAAACAGACAAAGGTGATATATAACGCGCCTGCCAATGTCAGGCGTGTCATCACTTTATCGATATATTTTGACGTTTGTTCCCCAGGACGAATCCCCGGAATAAATGCTCCAGACTTTTTCAGGTTATCTGCTGTTTCACGCGGGTTAAACACCAACGCAGTATAAAAGAAACAGAAGAAGATAATCACGGCAGTATATAAAATAATATACAGCGGATTACCAGGCGATAACGCCTGAGCGACAGTTTGCAATACTTCAGCAACCTGGCCTTCACCTTGTCCGAACCAGCTGGCGATAGTGCCAGGGAACAGGATCATACTACTGGCAAAAATCGGCGGAATAACACCAGCCATATTCACTTTCAATGGCAAATGTGTACTCTGCGCCGCGAATACTCGACGGCCTTGCTGACGCTTTGCATAATTAATAACAATACGGCGTTGTCCTCGTTCAACGAAAACAACAAAGTAAGTTACTGCAAAAACAATAGCACCGATTAATACCAGCAGCATATAGTTCAATTCACCTTGACGGGCCTGTTCTAGCGTTTGTCCGATAGCAGCAGGTAAACCCGCCACGATACCGACAAATATCAGCACAGAAATACCATTTCCAATACCGCGCTCAGTAATCTGCTCACCTAACCACATTAAAAACATGGTTCCAGTAACCAAACTTACCACCGCAGTAAAGTAGAAACCAAAACTTGGGTTAACCACAAGTCCGGGAGCCATACTAGGTAAACCGGTAGCGATTGCAATCGCCTGAGTCGTCGCCAGAACCAAAGTACCGTAACGGGTATATTGGCTAATCTTCTTACGACCGGCTTCGCCCTCTTTCTTCAGCTCTGCCATACCGGGATGAACCACGGTTAACAGCTGCATGATGATTGAGGCCGAGATGTAAGGCATGATGCCCAACGCCATTACAGATGCGCGTTCCAGTGCACCACCACTGAACATGTTGAACATGCCAATGATGGTATTTTTCTGCTGCTCATAAAAATCTGCCAGCACAGCACCGTCAATTCCAGGAATTGGCACGAAAGAACCCAATCGAAAAATGACGATTGCGCCAAATACAAATAGCAATCGCTGCTTCAGCTCTGATAAGCCTCGCTGCGCGCTTTGTGAATCCACTCCTGGTTTTGCCATGGTACTATCCTATTAGTCTTCTATTTTTCCGCCAGCAGCTTCAATCAGCTCACGAGCACCTTTCGTCACACGAATACCTTTAACGGTAACGGCACGAGCGATTTCGCCTGATTTAACCACTTTGACGTGTAGAACGTTCTTTCTGACCAGACCCGCTGCTTTAAGCGTGGCAATATCAACAACATCACCTTCAACTTTACTGATCTCAAACAAAGTCACTTCATCAGTCACTAAGCTCTTACGAGAGGTAAAACCAAATTTTGGTAGACGTTGCTGTATAGGCATCTGACCACCTTCAAAACCAGGACGTACACTACCGCCAGAACGAGACTTCTGACCTTTGTGACCACGACCACCAGTTTTGCCGATGCCAGAGCCGATACCACGGCCACAGCGTTTTCTGTCTTTCTTGGCACCTGGTGCCGGGGAGAGTGTATTAAGACGCATAATTAATCCTCCACCTTAACCATATAGTAAACCTTATTAATCATGCCGCGAACAGAAGGTGTATCTTCCAATTCAACAGTATGATTAATACGACGAAGACCCAAACCTGTTAATGTAGCTTTATGCTTCGGTAAACGACCGATAGAGCTTTTAGTTTGAGTCACTTTAACTGTCTTTTTAGTCATGACTGATTATCCCAAAATTTCGTCGACACTAAGGCCGCGTTTGGCTGCTACCTGCTCTGGTGCTTTCATTGCATTCAGCGCCTGAACAGTTGCACGTACAACGTTCATTGGGTTTGTTGAGCCATAACATTTAGATAGTACGTTGTGTACGCCTGCAACTTCCAGAACCGCACGCATCGCACCACCAGCGATAATACCCGTACCTTCAGAGGCTGGCATCATGAAGACACGAGAACCTGAATGACGACCCTTGATAGGATACTGAAGAGTATTTTCGTTTAAATTGACAGTGATCATGTTGCGACGTGCTTTTTCCATTGCTTTTTGAATAGCAGCAGGAACTTCACGTGCTTTACCATAACCAAAACCGACACGACCTTTGCCGTCACCAACAACTGTTAACGCGGTGAAGCTAAAGATACGACCACCTTTAACAACTTTTGATACACGATTAACAGTCACTAGTTTTTCTGACAATTCTGGTTGTTGATTTGATTCTGCATTAGCCATCTTTATCTCCTAGAATTTCAGACCAGCTTCACGCGCTGCATCAGCAAGCGCCTGAACACGACCATGATATTTAAAACCGCTACGGTCATAAGAACATTTTTCAATGCCCTTAGTTAATGCGCGTTCAGCGATGGCTTTACCAACAGCTTTAGCGGCATCAATATTGCCCGTTTTCTCAACAGCTTCGCGAATGTCTTTTTCGACCGTAGAAGCAGACGCAACAACTAAACCCTCAGCAGTAATCATCTGAGCATAGATGTGACGCGGCGTACGATTGATAACGAGACGGTTAACACCGCTCTCGATATAAAATCTGCGGGTGCGTAATGCACGGCGCAAACGAGATGCTTTCTTATCCATCGTTCTACCTTACTTTTTCTTGGCTTCTTTACGACGCACAACTTCATCTTCATAACGAACGCCTTTGCCTTTATAAGGCTCAGGTTTGCGATATGCACGAATGTTGGCGGCAGTTTGACCGACTAACTGTTTATCAGCGCCTTTAAGCGTGATTTCAGTTTGACTTGGCGTTTCAGCAGTAATACCGGCTGGCAACGCGTGGTCAATCGGGTGTGAGAAACCAAGGTTCAGGTTTAACACCTGGCCTTTGGCTTTAGCCTTATAACCAATACCCACAAGCTTAAGCTTGCGTTCAAAGCCGACGGTAACACCGTGAACCATGTTATTGATTAATGCACGAGCAGTACCTGCTTGTGCCCAGCCATCAGCAGAACCTTCTGCCGGACCAAAAGTCACTTGATTGTCAGCTACTGTCAATGTAACCGAAGGGTTAACATTTAAAGACAGCGAACCCACTTTACCTTTTATGTTCAATTCCTGACCGTTTTGAGTAATTTCTACTCCGGCAGGAATTGCAACTGGTGCCTTAGCAACACGAGACATTTTTCCTACCCCTTACGATACGAAACAAATCACTTCGCCGCCGATGCCAGCACTACGTGCAGCACGATCAGACATTAAGCCTTGCGAAGTAGAAACGATAGCAATACCCAAACCACCCATAACTTTAGGAAGTTCGTTATTACCTTTATATATACGTAGACCTGGTCGGCTAACGCGTTTGATGCTTTCAATAACTGGCTTAGTCTCAAAATACTTCAAAGTGATATCAAGCACAGGCTTAACATCTGAAGTAGCTGAGTAGTCAGAAATATAACCTTCTTTTTTCAATAATTCAGCCAAAGCGACTTTCATTTTTGAAGAAGGCATACTAACAGCAACTTTATTTGCTGACTGGCCGTTACGGATGCGAGTCAACATATCCGAAATAGGATCTTGCATGCTCATAGTTCAATACTCCCG
>JBLGCB010000095.1:0-18498 GCA_047617105.1 Phenylobacterium sp.
CTGTTAGATCAGCTATCAAATACATTACCAAGTAAACAACCCGATGTGATCATCTCTGATATTCGGATGCCAGGCATCGATGGCCTAACCCTGTTGGAAAAAATTCATCAGCACAATGCTGATTTGCCAGTGATCATCATCACCGCCCATTCTGACCTCGATACCGCGGTCAACGCTTATCAAAGCGGTGCTTTTGAATATTTGCCCAAACCCTTTGATATTGACGAAGTCACCGAAGCGGTGCAAAAAGCCCTCGATCAGGTCAAAGAACTCAAAAAAGCCAAAGTCCCTGTCTCGCCAATCAACCTCGACACCGATATTATCGGCGAAGCACCAGCGATGCAGGAAGTCTTTCGTGCCATCGGACGGTTATCACGCTCCAGTATCAGCGTGTTGATCAATGGCCAATCGGGCACTGGCAAAGAGTTGGTCGCGCAGGCTTTACACAAACACAGTCCTCGCTCTGACGAGCCATTTATTGCCCTGAATATGGCGGCCATCCCCAAAGATTTGATTGAATCAGAATTATTTGGCCATGAAAAAGGTGCTTTCACCGGTGCCAATGCCGTGCGCCAAGGGCGTTTTGCCCAAGCAGATGGTGGCACTTTGTTTCTCGATGAAATCGGTGATATGCCCATTGATATTCAAACTCGATTGTTAAGGGTGCTGGCAGATGGTCAGTTTTATCGGGTCGGTGGTCACTCACCCATTTCAGCCGATGTACGAATTATTGCTGCGACCCATCAGAACCTTGAAGACCTCGTCAGTCAGGGGCGTTTCAGAGAAGATTTGTTTCATCGTTTAAATGTCATTCGCATTCATTTGCCGGCATTAAAAGAGCGCCAAGAAGACATTCCTAAATTGATTGAATACTTCCTTCATCGCGCCGCCAACGAGCTGGCAGTGGCGCCAAAAACCATCGCCAAAGATGCGATACAATTTTTATCCCAGCAGGAATGGCCGGGCAACATCCGTCAACTGGAAAATACCTGTCGCGGTTTAACCGTGATGGCCAGTGGCAATGAAATTCAGCTATCTGATATGCCGATTGAATTACGCGATGCTCAACCGATGCAAAACCCCAATGGCAATAACGGCAGTAATGCCCTTAGTAGCAATAGTGGTAATAGTGGTAA
This sequence comes from Phenylobacterium sp., assembly GCA_047617105.1. Taxonomy (GTDB): domain Bacteria; phylum Pseudomonadota; class Gammaproteobacteria; order Enterobacterales; family Alteromonadaceae; genus JABSOG01. The sequence goes on from JBLGCB010000095.1 coordinate 1,137, forward strand.
TAGTAGCAATAGTGGCAGCGACTTTGCTGGCAATGGTGCACAATCGGGCGGTGACTGGCAACAGCTGTTAGGCCAAGCCATTGAGCAGCATTTAACCACCAATCGCGGCAATGTGATTAATGATTTTATGCCTCAGTTTGAAAAGGTCCTGATCACCACCGCATTAAACCATTGCGATGGCAAAAAACAGCAGGCGGCGATTAGATTGGGTTGGGGGCGTAATACCTTGACGCGTAAGCTTAAAGAGTTACATTTGTAATGGCTTTGTGGCAAATTGCATTTGTAAACAAAGAGATAATTTACCTCTAAGCCATGACATTTCGATGTCCTTAAACTAGACTGTATAAATATAGATTGTCAGTCATTTTTTTAGTGGAACCCCAATAATGCCAGTGTCTTTTGAGACCGACCAGGACTTACAACAAATCACCATTGCCGTGTCCGGCCATTTTGATTTTCGTCTGGTGACAGAATTTCGCCGTGCCTACAGCGCCATTGAAGCGCCCAAAAAAGTCATTATAGATTTCAAAGATACTGACTACATTGACAGCTCAGGATTAGGCATTTTGATTTACCTGCGTAAACATTTTAATTGCAAAAAAGAAAATATCTTCTTAATCAACACCAACCCTGAAATTAACAAAATCTTTCGCATCGCCCGATTTAATAAAATGTTCCAAATCCTATAATCCCAACGCTAAACCAAACCCTCACGAACACTAGGGTGCGCCAAGCACCCCCTGGTGATTACCACTTGCCCCAATGGTAAATTGTGCGATAATGCCCCACCTTCTTAACCGCGACCTGCAAGAATTAACGTGAATATAGTGGCTATAGTGAAGCTGATGCGGCCTCACCAGTACATCAAAAACCTGTTTATCCTGTTACCCCTGTATTTTGGTTTGAAAATGACTGACTTGGCGCTGTTATTCGATGCCAGCATGGCTTTTATTGCCTTTTCACTCACCGCCAGCGCAGTATATATCCTCAATGATTATTGCGATATCGCCGCCGACAGATTACACCCCAGCAAAAAACATCGACCACTCGCCGCAGGCACCGTCAGTAAACAACAAGCGGTGGTGGTTTTTTTCGCCTTGCTCGGCATCAGTTTTGCTATAATGGCAACCCTATCGGTCACCGCTGCCGCCATTTTAGCCTGTTATCTAGTGCTCAATATTGCCTATAGCCTATCCCTTAAACATGTAGCAATTATCGATGTCAGCATTATTGCCATTGGTTTTGTGCTGCGTTTGTTTGTCGGATCAACGGTGACGGCAGTACCGTTGTCAACCTGGATTGTGCTGATGACTTTTCTGCTAACGCTATTTATTGCCCTAGCCAAACGCCGGGATGATATGTTGATTTATCTTAAGACCGGACAAAAAACTCGCAAAGTTATCGACGGTTATAATTTAAAATTTCTCGATATCGGCTTGGCCATCATGGCGTCAGTGGTCATTGTTGGCTATATTATTTACACCACTTCGATGGAGGTGGTGCAAAGAGTGCATAGTGAATACCTTTACCTAACCAGTCTGTTTGTGATTCTCGGGGTATTTCGTTATTTACAAATCGCGTTTATCCACCAGGACAGTGGTTCACCGACCAAAATCGTCCTTAACGACCGCTTCATTCAGGTGGTTTTATTGGGATGGATTGTTTCCTTTACTTGGATACTTTACTAATGCTGGTACTTAAATACACCGGTTGTGCAATGATTGCCACACTGTGCAATTTATTGTTTCAATTTATAAGCCTCGAGTTATTCAATGCTGGGTGGTTCACTACAGGGTTTTTCAGCGGCTTTAATTCTCTATATACCGCGATGTTTATTGGCACCTTGGCCGGACTTGTCTGCAAATACGCGCTCGATAAACGCTTTATTTTCAGCTATCAAAGCCCAAATAAAAAAGACGATGCCAAAACGTTTTTCCTTTATAGCGTGATGGGCATTTTTACCACCCTGATTTTTTGGCTCACCGAAATCGCTTTTGACCACCTGATGAGTAACCCCAATGCCAAATATGCGGGTGCCGTTTTGGGCCTCGGCATCGGTTATGTGGTTAAATATCTGCTCGATAAAAAGTTCGTCTTTGTTCAAACAGCCATGAGCAAACAGGAAACTGCCATGAGTCAACAACCATCAGCCCAAAAACCAGGAGCCTTATCATGAGTCTGCGCAGTTGGGGAAGGTATCCAAAAGTCGCCAGTCAGGTCCATACTTTTGACCAGCCACAGAACCTCAAACACATCATCGATACCCATCATGACCTGATCCCTTGGGGTAATGGCCGTAGTTATGGTGACAGCGCCTTAAGCAGTAATATCATCAGCGTCAAAAACAAAGATTTATTTCTCGCTTTTGAGCCAAGTACTGGCTTGCTCACTGTCGAAGCCGGGGTATTACTGGGAGAAATTATCGAAACTTACGTACCCAAGGGTTGGTTTTTACAAGTCACCCCCGGCACCAAGTTTGTCACCGTTGGTGGTGCTATCGCTTCAGATGTACATGGCAAAAACCACCATCTGGCCGGTTGTTTCAGCGAATCGATAAAACAATTCAGCATCATGTTAGCTGACGGCGAAATAGTCAGCTGCTCGAAAACCCAAATGCCTAAGTTGTTTAAAGCCACCTGTGGCGGTATGGGATTAACCGGGGTGATCCTCAGCGCCCAAATCTACCTTAAAAAAATCAACTCCAGCACCATCGAGCAAACCACCATCAAAACCTCGAATCTGCAACAAACCTTTGATGCCTTTGAAGACAATAAAAGCGCCCCATACAGCGTCGCTTGGATCGACTGCCTGGCCAAAGGGGATAAACTCGGCAAAGGTATGGTGATGACCGGTAATTTTGCCGACGATGGCAAGCTAGATTACCAACCGCAAAAACGCTTTGACATCCGGATTAAGGTGCCCGGTTTTTTGCTTAACCGTCTCACCGTCGGTGCCTTTAACTGGCTTTATTATAAAAAAGCCCAAAAGGGCGTATCACAACAAAAAGTTGATATAGACAGTTTTTTCTACCCGCTTGACTGCATTGATCATTGGAATAGAATTTATGGCAAATATGGTTTCACCCAGTATCAATTTATTCTGCCCAAACAGCAAAGCTACCAAGGTTTAGAAGAAATATTGACCGCAATCAGCGCCTCAGGTAAAGGGTCTTTTCTCGCGGTGCTCAAGCTTTATGGCCCAGCCAACGATAATTACCTGTCTTTTCCGCTGGAAGGTTACTCGCTGGCACTAGATTTTAAGATGTATAAAGGGCTGTTTGCACTGCTTGAACGGCTCGATCAGATTGTGCTCAAATACCATGGTCGGATATACCTAAGCAAAGATGTCAGGGTCAGCGAAACCGTATTTGAACAGGGTTATCCTCATATCGACACCTTTCGCCAGTTCAGAAAGAGTCATCATATGGACAGCAAATTTCAGTCATTACAATCGGCAAGAATTAATTTATAAAAGGCCAGCATATAACATGTCTACAGTATTAGTGATTGGGGCCAAAAGTGATATCGCCAAAGCCACCGCCAGAGTCTATGCCAAACAAGGGTATGACCTAATTTTGGCGGCCAGAGACTGCCAGCAACTACGTTCTTTTGCTACCGATATCACCCTCCGAACGGGCAAAAAAATTACCCTAGTCGAACTGGATGTCGTCGATTTTGCCAGCCATGAAGATTTTTACCACCAACTAGAAAGCAAACCCGATGGAGTGATTTGCGCCGCTGGTTTTTTGGGAGAACAAAGCGCAGCACAAACGGACTTTGCTCATACCCAACAAATTATCCAGACCAACTACACCGGGGTGGTCAGCTTATTTAACCTTATCGCCAACGACTTTGAGCAGCGCCGCCATGGTTTTATCATCGGCATCAGCTCAGTCGCCGGAGAACGCGGTCGTAAAAGTAACTTTGTTTACGGCTCCGCCAAAGCCGCCCTAACCGCTTATTTGTCAGGGTTACGCAATCGGTTGTATGAATCAAAAGTCCATGTGATGACCGTGAATCCTGGGTTTGTCGCCACCAAAATGACCCAAGACATGGATTTGCCAGAAAAACTCACCGCCAAACCAAGCGAAGTGGCCAAGACCATTTATCGCGCCCAGCAAAAAAATCGCAATGTGGTATATTGCAAACCCATCTGGCGCTGGATCATGCTGGTGATCAAACTCATTCCCGAACGTCTGTTTAAAACCCTGAGTATCTGATGTCATGAGACCCACAAGCCAGCCTGCTAAGCCTGCTAAGCCTGCTAAGCCTGCAATGACGCTCGTCGTCGGAGTATTCTATCTGCTGGCGTTGCCCTTTATTCTGACCAATCACAATCATGGCAGGGCTTTTTTTGATCAGCTGCATTTTCACTTACCCACCATCATCGGTTTTATTGATCAACTAGATTTCAGCGACTATCATGCTGCTAGCACTCCGGGTTACCACACCCTTATCGCCATTGTCGGCAAAATGGGGGTTAGCAGTGAAATCGGCTTTAAGCTGTTCAACTCCTTATTTACCGCTGCCCTGCTGGCGCTAATGGCGTGGTTTTTAGCACCCGCTTTTGGCAAGCTAAAAACCTTGCTGCTGCTATTGCCTGTTATGCTGTCCATTTACATTTTTCCTGCCGGGGTATGGTTAATCCCTGATAACCTCGCGTGGTTAAGCGTGGCGGCGATGATATTGATGGTCACCCGACTGCCATTCAGTCAGTTGCGTTTTCTGGCAGAGGGGTTGATTTTACTGTGTGCCATGTTGGTTCGCCAAACCAACCTCTGGTTGGCGGCGGTGATTTGGGCGACGACACTGGCCTACGGCCTTGATCAACGCCATAAAACCAGCCGAAAAACCTCGGCATTACTGCTGTCTTTTGTTGTCAGCCTACCCGCCTTTATCGCCTTTTATCTGTTTTATCATCAATGGGGCGGATTTGTACCACCATCATTTCAACAGATTCATCAGCAATTCAGCTGGTCGGTGCCCGCCTTTTTCTTCAGCATCTTTGCCTTTTATAGTGCTTTTTATCTGCCGGTGATCTTACCCGGCTTGCGGGTATTACCACGCCAACAAATCATTCGCTGGTTCGCCCTAGGTGCCTGTATTGGCTTTATTATCGCCATTTTTCCAGAGACCACTTATAGTAAACCTTTAGGTCGACTCTCTGGGTTATGGAACTTGGTAAAATTAACCCCGAGTTTTGGCCATAGCTCGCTATTTATTTTGGTATTGTCGACCTTGGGCGGTGGTTTTTTTGCCGCGATGTTATGCCTATTTAAAAGAGAATTACGCTTGGTGATCGCGCTATCAACCCTGGCTTTTATCCTTTCGCAACTGGTCAATAAGTTTGTTTATGAACGCTATTTTGCCGGTTTTGTTTTTATTCTGTTGGTGGTTTTTCTTAGGCAAAGTATTAAGGTTTTGGGCAAGGTGAAGGTGAGGCATCAAACGGATGGGACAAAATGGGTTTGGGCCGGGCCAATAACCTTTGCCTTATTTAACTGCACCATACTTTTACGAGGGATTCTGTAAAATGAGCACTGAGACTAATACCGCAGCGAATACCTCCACTAACACCTTCACTAACACCTCCAAGACGTTAGCGCTATTTGACTTTGACGGCACCATCACCCGCAAAGATTCACTGGTGGGCTTTATTCAACATGCGGTAGGCAAACCCCGCTATTACGCCGGACTCATCAAACTCAGTCCGATGCTGAGTGCATTCTTGCTCAAAAAAATCCCCAACGATCAGGCCAAAACGCGTTTTATTAGCCACTATTTTAAAGGCTGGAACAGTGATAACTTTGAACAGTGCGCCAACCAATATTCGCTGGAGCAACTCGATAAAATCGTCCGCCCTGGGGCGATAACAAAAATAAAATGGCATCAGGCACAAGGCCATCAAGTGATGGTGGTATCAGCGTCGATGGTCAGCTGGTTAAGGGGTTGGTGTGAACGCCATCAATTGGGTCTGATTGCCACCGAAATGCAAGTCAGCGATGGCAAACTGACTGGCCAATTTGCCACCCCAAACTGCCATGGGGCCGAAAAAGTCAAACGGGTCAGCGAGGTTTGTGATCTCGACCGTTATGACACCATTTATGCCTATGGCGATAGCTCTGGAGACAGCGAAATGTTGGCACTGGCCGATGAACGGTTTTATCAGCCTTTTCGATAAGAAAGACCAACTGGAGTGTTACGCTTGGTTTTGATGGTAAAGATATACCATTTGAGCAATCTTAATATCCTGAACCGCAACCCCGGTCAAGTCCGCCACAGTAATGTGTTGCTGACAACTTCGTCCCTGACCACTGGCAATCACCTGACCCAGTTCCAGCACTTTATCAGCACTGATTTGCTTTGCTTTCAGCGCCTGACTGATTTCACCCCTTTGTTGGCATTGACTCATACTGTCTGCCACCACCCTATCGGCCATCGCCAAAATGTCACTTTCTAACTCTTGTTTATCCGCCGTATCTGAGCCAACGGCGGTAATATGAGTGCCAGGCCGGATATAGGCTGCCTTTAATAACACCGTAGTCGAAGGGGTTGTGGTGACAATAAGATTGGCTTTTTGGCTCAGTTCGCCAAGCTCACGGGTGACCGTCACTGTAAACCCTTGGCGTTGCATATCTTGCTGATAATCAGCCAGCTTTTTGCTATTGCGCCCCCAAACCACGATATGGCGACAATCGGTGATACTTTTAAGATAGCGCGGCTGTAACCTTGCCTGAGTCCCCGTGCCAACAATGCCAATGGCAGACACCACCTTGGGGGCCAGATACTTGGCGGCGACGGCCCCCGCTATCGCGGTTCTCACATCTGTCAGGTAACCCTCATCCAGCAAGATGCACACAGGCTGACCGGTTTGCTGGCTGAACAACAACATTAGACCATTGCTCGACGCCAAACCCAACTCGGGGTTGCCATAAAACCCAGAAGCGACTTTAACCAGATAAAAATCATCGCCACCAATACAACCATACTTGATATGAACTTCGCCTTTGTCCATCAATAACTCACCCACTGGTGGCACGTTTGCCAGCCCTTGGCTGTATTGAACAAAACCCTGTTCTATCGCCGCGATAATTTGCTCAGGTGCCACAGCCGCAAGCGCTTGTTCGATTTCATTTCGGTTAAGTATTTTCATCGTCGTTGCCTTGTTCGATTAAAAAGTAAAATTACAGATAGGTAGTGCGGACATAATCGCTAATCCGCTGCAAGCCGATGCTCAGGTGCTCGGCAGGGGCACCAATGCCCACCCGAAAATAACCATCCATGCCATAAACATCACCGGGCAACAGAAAAACACTCAGTTCTGTTCTAAATTGATGCACCAGTTCAGTAGAATTCACCGGCAGTTTATATTTTATAAACGCCATACCACCGGCTTTTGGCGGCACAAAAGACACCCAGTCACTGTTATCATCAACCCAGCTTTGCAAGGTATTGAGGTTATCAATTAAATAGTCTTTACTGCGCTGAAGCACTTTTTGCCTAAATTGTGGTTGCAACACGATATTGGCGACATATTCACTGACGCTGCCCGTGGTAATACTGGTGTAATCTTTACTCTGCCAAGTGGCATAAATCTCAGCGGTCGGGCCGACTAACCAGCCCAAACGCAAACCCGGCATCGCCATTGCTTTGGATAAACCGCAGGTGACGATGGCTTTATCATATAAATCGGCGAAACTGGGCAACTCGACCCCATCAAATTCAGCACCTTTATACACTTCATCAGCATGAAGGTAAAGTTGATGTTGTTGGGCAAAACTCACCAACCGCTCAATTTGCGCCGGCGGTAACGTCGCCCCGGTAGGGTTATTGGGGTGACAAATGGTCAGCATTTTGGTTTTTGTCGTGACTAGGCTTTGCAACTGATCAAGATCGGGTAACCAGTCATTATCTTGCATCAGCGGCACTTCTACCACTTTCACCCCCAATGCCCGAGCCCAGCCTGCTATCTGGAGGTAATTTGGCACAATCACAATTAACTCATCATCGGCATTAAGCAGACTCATCACCATTAAAAAGTTGGCTTCAGCAGACCCATTGGTGACCATCACATTATCCGTGTTACGGTTGTGATACAGGTTGGCGATGGTTTGGCGTAGTTCAGTGCGGCCGTTGGTCCAGCCATATCCGAGTTCGAGATCTAATAATGCTTTGCTTTGTTGCTCATCAAGCAATTCAGACAAACGATAGGGGTGCACACCACTGTCTGACAAGTTATATTCAACTTCGTTTTCATATAACGACTGGATCCGCTCCAGAGTAAATTCTTGTAATTTCATCGCTGCCTCTTTACATTATTATCAGAAATCCTAATGATATGGCAAACACAGCCATAACCGAATAGGCAATCCCTTGAATTAACTTGGATTTGCCTTCGAATCGAAAGTCGACAAGGCAAATAATGGATACAATCAACCGAAAAATAGTGACCATTTTGCAACGCGATGGCCGGATATCTTTTGCCGAACTGGCCAAAGCGGTGCATTTATCTGCCCCGGCGGCCGCTGAGCGGGTCAAAAAACTCGAAGAGGCTGGCATAATTACTGGCTTTAAAGCCACCGTGAATTTACAACGCATGGGTTACCCTAGGGCGTGTTGACGTTTCATATATCGTACTGCTGAGATTCATTTTGTTCACTAACAAGGCACTGTGAGAGACTAATAGTGATTCTATTCAAACGAGCAGTAACGCAATTAGGGGTCAAAATGGACTCAGCCCTTCGGGGAGTGGCTGAAAAAGCCTCACTCAGCGTTGCAACTCACTCATTTAGAACAACTAAACATCAATCGTTGCGCCTTGAGTGATGCATTTTCAGTCACTCCAGTACTATATATGAAATATCAACACGCCCTAGTGTGATGGTTCAGGTCAAAGTTTTTATCGGCAAAGAAAGCGAATTTATCCGCCTCGCCAAATCACGACCCGAGGTGCTTGAATGTTATAACGTCACTGGTGAAAAGGCGTTTATATTAAAAGTGGCGGTCACCGATATGCCGCAACTTGATGTACTACTGGAGGATTTTTCACAGTGTTCACAGACCAATACTATGGTGATTTTGTCTTCACTGGTTGAGCGAGGGGTTGTTAAGTTGGTGGTGGATTAAAGGTTGTGGGGTCGATTTAAATGATGAATTCACTGTAATAGAACGTATTAAGAAGAGAAATTATTACAACTCTGTTAGCGCTAGTTCTACATGGTAATTTTGCAAAGTACTATACCTATAGTTTCGCAATATTCTTTGGTCATTATTTTTTACACCCCTGCCATATTCCTTAATATACTTGTTAAAGCTTTTTAAAATTTTTCCTTCTGCTGCGTTTATAGTAGCACGTTGAGACGCAGAAATTTTATATGACCCACTTAAATCGGTAGATATATCTCTGATCAATACAGCTTTTTGATAATCAAGACCTCTGCTACACTCCGCACCATTTCTAAAGATTTTATCGGTAACAAAAGAGTTTTTATGTTTAATACTTGTACGTAAAGGAATTCCAAACGTAAGCTGGTTGATTTTGATTGTAACAACCCCGTAACCTCTACTTTTGTCGTGCAAGGTTTCGGTAAGATACACTATATGGTTTTGAAAGGATTTGCTGAGTTGTTTTATTTGCATCTAACGCCCTTGATCAAAAAAGCCCTCAAATTGAGGGCTCTAACGAGTAGAAAATGTCTTTAGTTGGGAATTTTAGTTTTTAACGTGGGGCTTACCCTACCACCACAAACATTCTGCTTGAGTGTTTCAGTTTTTAACGTGGAGCGCACTCTGCACCACAACCATTCTACCCACTAATTATCGTAGCCTAGCAAGAAAATGTCAATCTTTAAGTCATTGTTCAATGAACCTGCCGGGTTTGGTGATTGCTGATCCCGTTGGCCAGTTATGTCGCTTTTGTCACATCATCTTCACTGATGACTTCAGCTAGCGTGGAAAGACCGCTGTCACGTCAGTGGCTTGGTGCCAAACCGTCGACCCACGCCAGTGCTTTCGCCTCAGATCTTCTGAACCACATGTAGGCAATCTCACCCGCCAGTTCAGTTTTTGCTTTACTGTCCTTAATAGATGACAACGCCATCGCGCCCTGTTCAGGGTCATTTCGAATGTACATGGTAGAAGTACATGGGACAGTCACTTATATTCCGAGGTGCTTGAATGTTATAACGTGACTGGTGAAAAGGCATTTATATTAAAAGTGGCGGTCACCGATATGCCACAACTTGATGTGCTGCTGGAGGACTTTTCGCAGTGTTCACAGACCAATACTATGGTGATTTTGTCTTCGTTGGTTGAGCGAGGGGTTGTTAAGTTGGTGCTGGATTAAAGGTTGTGAGGTTGGTCTTAAATGATGAATTAACTGTAATAGTTTGATTTTAAAGGCCAGCATAAATACCGGGTTTGGTGATGATTACTTTGTTATATTACTTTATACCCAATTCAACATGATAATTTTGAAGTGTAGTAAAACCAAAACGATTTGATTTAATTTCTTTCCCTGAAGATGCTAAAGAAACGTAATCATTGACATATTTTTCAAATTGACTTTGAATTTTATCCTTATTCTTTTTAACTTTTAAATACTCATCGTTTCTACGTAATTTAAAAGCTTCACTCTTAAGATCACTTTCATCAATAATAATGGCTTTTGAGTAATCAAGTCCATTCCAAATGCCTTTATAAAAAACAGTCTTGAAGCCATGTTTATGGTTCATATTACTTCTAAAAGGAATAGCAAACATGACACCTTTTATTTTTACAGGAAGCACACCATAACCGCGCTCTTTTTTTAGCATGGTTTCTTTTAAATGTCTTATTCTATCGTAAGCTTCGTCTGTTAAGAGTCTTATTTTCATATATTTCCTACTATACAAACAAAAAGCCCTCATATATATATGAGGGCTTTTTATGTAGAACTTCCAATGAGGTTGATACTTTTTATTGCGGGGATACCTCTACCGCCGCGACTTCTTTTGAGGTTGATATATTTACCGTGGGGATACCTCTACCGCCACAACTTCTACTCTCCTATTATCGTGCTCAGGTAATTAATTGTCAACACAAAAACTATCGTCAGAATTGATGTTAGCAATCTGCAAGTAATAGACAATAAAAAACCCGGCATAAAAGCCGGGCTTGGTGATGATCAAAAGATTATTAGAACTGCAATGACCAGCTATTAATCTGACCAATGTTATCCCAGTACTGGTCTTTGGCTTTAAGTGACCAGATACCAGCAGCATCACCTGATACTTCGACAGTGTAGATAACGCTGATGTCTTGACCATTATCTTTACGTTGATGTTTTTTCAGCTTGTAAGTGCTGCCATCAGGGGCAATCAAATCTAGTCTAATATCACCACGGTAAGCGTGAGTAATATCAACCGCAATTTCAACCGTGTTAGCAGCACCTTCACGGTCAACGCTGATGTCACTTTCAACCGTGTCGTGATCTGGAATAGCCGTTACCGTGGCGTTGTCGAACAACGTTTGCATCACCACAGCCACGGTCTGCGAAATTTGTGCGCTAACACCCGCTTCATCAGTCACGGTTAAAGTAACGTCATAATCTGCATAATCTGAAAATGCCACCGTTGGGTTAATGTCACCGCCACCTTGTACATCTCCCCCAGCAAAATCCCAACTATAACTGCTGATAGCGCCCTCGGCATCGGCAGAGTTGTTGGCATCAAAAGTACAGATTTTGCCCTGACAAACCTGGGTAAATGCAGCCACTGGCGCTTCATTGGGTGCCTGTGGTGCAGGCGCAGGTGCATTATTGACTTGCTGGCTAAAATCAACCCATGAAATCTTACAGTTGTCATCCGTGTAACCGGTCATCATGGTGCCTTCTTCTTTGCCTTGCAATAGCACATCGACCATAAATTTACTATCGGTATAACCAACGCCGTCGGCATTGTGACCCGGGGCGATATAGGCACGAACCACCGTTTCGCCAGTCGCTTGTTCTTGTACACGAACCCGTTCAACGGTGCCTGTCCAGATCTGACCACAAACATTTGCCTGACTTTCAGCGCTAACCAATAGAGCAAGCGCAACACAAGATTTAATCACTAAGCGGTTAGGTAAGCGGTTAGGTAAGCGGTTAGGTAAGCGGTTAGGTAAGCGGTTGAATTTTAACATTTGTTTATCTCCGAAAAGGCTGTTTAAGTGGTTATAAAACATTATCTGGTTGATGAATTAGATAATATAGCAGCCGAACAATCAAAACTGTGATGAAGCTCACAAGGGAGAATATTTATGCAAAAAAAGTGGGTTTTATTTGTTTGGGGTCTGTTTTTGGCTGATTGTTGGCTTATAAAGCTCAATCGCATTTTGGCTAAACACTTTACTAGCCCCTTCGTGACCTAATGTTTCGGCTACCAACCTAAAGTCATCATCACAATAAACACGCGGTGCTCTTGTTGATGGTAAATCACTACCAAACATTAAAGATTTTGGATTGGCCAAATAAAGTGACTTCAACGCATAGCTGGTACGAAGACATCCGCCTTAAATACTCTTTATCATCAAACGCTGGCGGCAAATATCCCGAGTTAGAAATAAGCGGAAACCTTTTGTCGATGATATGCATGTGGCTATCGAATAATGGATACTGATTTAATATTTTGATATACCTCGATGCATACACAGGCAGTATAATAGTGGCATAAAATTCATCTTTGATGATTTTAATTATGCATACAGTACAATATTACCTGTGCAGACTCAATAACTTAAGGTGATTGAATAGTGACAATATTATTTAACACAACGTACGCTATAACGTTTGTTTTTATCCTGCCAAGCATAATAGTTTGGCGCACTGTTGATTTGGCTATTACTACCACTGATAAACACCCTAGCCGCCTCGTCACTGTCAGCTGCATTCACATCTGAGGTCCAAAAGTAGCTGCTAACCGTGCTGCTGTTAAGGGTGATTGAATCTGGATTAACATAACCAGTGGCGATGGCATCAAACTTATGCTCATTGGTGCCATTACCAAAACCAACCGATTTCAGCTGTCGACCCGCCGTACCATCGGCTCCACCAGTAGCTGCAAACAACGCCAAATACTCATTCACCGTAGGCAATCGATAACCAACTGGACACGCGCCTTGCGCTTCTGGCCAGTTGTAAAAACGACCGTTTTGGCTGCATTCATCACTGACAATACCGGTCGGTAATAACTGACCATCTTGGGCACATAAACCCAGACCGGGTCGTGCATTGCTTCTGGTCCATTTCAGCCCAGCCAGGGTTTTGGTAGTGGTGCTGATACGATTAAGCTGCGCATCGGCGGCATAAATAGAACCATTGTTGCCCGAGACTTTGCCCGCTGGGTAAAGAAACATTGATAGGCCAGTATGGCTGCCGGGGAATGATTGGTTAACAGAATAACGCTGCCATTGGTCGGTCAGCAAAAAATCCTGCTCGATAATATTTTCGCTTTCCTTATCTCTAAGCCTTAACGTCACCAGTTGAATCGTGCCCTCTTCTGCCTTTAAATCAACACTGAACTCGTACACCTTATTATCTGGAGTAAAGGTGACACCAGCTACTTTAGAGTATTTACTCGATGTCACCTATGATTAAGGGGAATGTATTCGATGTAACGTTATCATCGTAAAAAATCACGGATTGTAACGTTAGATCAAGAGTTTGAGCCATCAGCGCGACTAGGACTGGCTATCGCACCGCATTTTGCGCTTTACGAATCTGTTGTTTGAGCAGCAAGGTTCGCTGCCCTTTTTCACCAAAGACCCGCTGATAGACAGGCAATGCCCGGTCAAAAAAGAGCATCGCCAAGTCAGGATCGCCCATCAAAGCATAAGCATTGGCCATATCAGCCCAGATAATCGCCACTTCCTGATGTCTTTTACCATAGGTTTTGAGGTAATACACCAGTGATTGTTTAAGATAATCCAGTGCAATGGCGGGTTTATTCGCCCGATAACTGGCCTCACCGAGGTTATACAATATCAGAGAATCTTTGGCACTGTTGCGCGCAAAATGTAATCGGTTAATGGCCAAGGCTTTAAGGTAATAGTTTTGCGCTGCCTCGTAATCCGCCTGATCAACCAGAATATTGGCGATATTATTATAGGAAGTCGCCACTTTAGGGTGATTTTCACCGAATACACCTTTAAATACCGCCAGCGCTTTATGATAATGCAACTGTGCCTGATCTAATTGTCCCACTGCCCAATAGACACTGCCAAGCGATCCCTGAGCCAGCGCCACTTTTGAATGCAACTGACCATAATGCTCAATATTCAGTGCCAGTGCCTTGGTATAATCCGGCACAGCTTCAAGATAATGTCCCTGTTGTTTTTGCAAAGTCGCCCGAGTCAAATATAACCGAGCAAGGAAAGGTTTAAACACCACACTGGTCTCATCCACCAGCGCAAACGCCTGATGATTATTTTTCAGCACCAACGGGTAATCCATCATCTTAAGATAGATATCGGCCAAGTCGTTATAATAATACGCCCGAGAATTGTCATCAAAACCCTGGTTATTGGCCAGTGCCAATGCCAATGCCCGGCGTGCATAATCTAATCCAGCGCTAAACTCTGCCATTCTCAAATGCAGCCGCCCCAAACGCCGCAAATCTTCGGCTTGCCCAACTGGGTAAGCTTGCTCCCCCCGGTCTTGCGCCAGCGCCGATACATACGAGTGCAGCGCATCTTTATATTGCGCTAACGCCAGCTGGCTATCGCCTAAATCACGCCAATAACCACTATTGCCGGGCGTCAATACCACCGACTTTTGCCAATGGATAATGGCATTGGCATAATCTTCTTTAATGCGATAATCGGCGCCCAAGGCCGCCGATTTTTGCGCTAGCTGCTTTTCCAGCAGGTTTGCCGACTGTTCACTACTAAACCACCCGTAGAAACAAACCACCACCAGCAGCATCAAACACGATAAAACCACCCATTTGGTTTTGCCTGTTACTGGTGGATTGATTGGGGTTTGCTGTGGATGCTGTTCTACTGGTTGAGCGAGAGGTTCGATTGGTAGGTTTTCAGTCAACAAAAAAACCGGGGCATAGGTGCGGTCTGGCAATTTGATCTGTATCGACACATCTTGACCTTCTGTATCGTAATACGCTTGCAGTTTTTTTCTCAGCCTTAGCGCCCCGACCCTGACCACGGTGTCGGTTTGCGGATCAAACGAAGGTGGTCGGCCGTACACTTCTATGCCAATGGTATACCCTTTTAATGTCGCGGTATTGCCTGTTAATGCGCATTCGACTACAAAAGACAAAAAATCACTCAAACGTTGTGACTTAACAAAAGACTTACTGCTCAGCACTTTGCCCAGTTCAGTTCTTATCTGTTGCTCGGGTAATTGACCAGACAACTCAATCATAAATTCACTTCCCTCACTTAAAGGCACAGTTCGTAATATGGGATATTACTTTATCAATATAACCTTGTGTTGTGCGGTTTGCACCTCCTATACTATTATTTTTCATCACCATCGCAGATTATTACTAGTTTTTGCCTCCTATGCCAATGGCGACACCACTTTATCGTCATCAGACAAGCAAACCAGCGCTGTGATTGTTGCTGACAATGGCGGTGTAGAGCCGCTAGAGACCTCGGTTTTGAAGAAAATTTCAGTGACAAATGATGAAGAGCCGTGGATTGCGGGTAATGCCCAAATGTATGCTGTGGTTAATGGCGTAGATGCTTCCAGAGAAAAACCCATTTTAGATGTGGTGGATATGCCCTATCTTGATGATGATTAATTAAGATTTATTGAAGTGTCGAACCACAAGGATGTGGTCATTTATTTTACGGGCAATAATGTCGCTTTTTCAAGTGTATCACTCACCCATTTATTAAGACTTTTTCCCGCATGAATGGCGGCGACTGCAATTTCACCATGCAAAGAAGAATCAACCCGAATCATAAATTTCCCCGAAAACGGCTTATTCGGCTCCCGGCCTGCTTTTTCACAACTTTCGAGATAAAAGTCAACCGCTTCATAAAAAGCGTCTTTGAGTTCACTAACAGATTCACCGTGAAAGCCAACTGTATCCCGGATGCCGATAAGATTGCCAAACAAAATATTATCTTCAGGGTCAAATTCAATTTTTGCTGTGTAACCTTTATAATTGAGTGTATTCATGGAGTGTTTTGCTGTGTTTACTGTTCATTTGAATGTTGATACTACTTATTGATATCATTGTCAAGAAATTGTTCGCAACAAGATCAGGCGAAACGGTAAAATAGGGCTCCGCCACCAAGTTCATATTTACAGGAATACATCAGGGCGCTAGCGCCGCCAACGAAATCTCCCTATCCGCCGAAGCTATGGTCTCTTTACGATGGGCAATAATCACCCGAGTCATATCAAGCTGTTTAATCGCCTGGTTAATATCTGACTCCAGCTGGGTATCAAGATGGCTGGTGGCTTCATCCATAAACAATATTTTCGGCTGCTTGTATAACGCCCGCGCCAAAATCAAACGCTGTTTTTGACCGCCAGATAAGCTCGACCCCATATCACCAATTAAACTCTCATAACCCATCGGCATTTTGGCAATATCTTGATGAATGGCCGCCATCATGGCGCTTTTCATCACTAGCTCCATATTGATCGGAGTATCAAAAAAGGCGATATTATCGGCCACCGAACCCGACAATAGTTCGTCATTTTGCATCACCGCCGCGATTTGCTGGCGATATTGACGATTGCCCAATTGCTCTAGCGGAATATCATCAATCAAAATTTCACCACTGTTCGGGGCATTTAAGCCTAACATCAGCTTTAATAACGTCGATTTACCACAACCAGAAGGGCCAGTGATGGCCACCGATTCGCCGGGATTGATCTCTAAACTCAAGTCACTCACCACATCAGGGGTCGCATCGCTGTATTTGAAAAACAAGTTTTTGACTGTGATTTTGCCTGCAATGGTATGTTTTTTCATTTCTTGGGGCTGAAGCTGTTCTTTGTCGGTAAGTGCGATATCGGCCAAACGTTCAAAATGCAAACCGAGCATTTTAAATTCAATCACTTTTTCAATCAGTTTGGCGGTTTTATCCATAAATTGACTTTTATAGGCCATAAAGGCAAATAACATCCCAGTACTAAACCCCCCTTGGATCACCAAGGACGCCGCCAGATAAATCACCACAATATTCTCTAAGCCGAACAAGACTCGGTTGGCGGCGGCATAAGAGATTTGAAAATGACCAAGGCGAATGTTCTGGTTAATCGCATTGGCATAACGGTTTTGCCATTGCCCTTCACGTTTGACTTCTGAACCAAACAGCTTGATGGTTTGAATGCCACGTACCGTCTCCATAAAGTTGCTATTTTCTTC
>JBLGCB010000096.1:0-18496 GCA_047617105.1 Phenylobacterium sp.
TTTCTACTCAAGTAATGGCAACTGTTCAAGACTATCTAAACGAATGATCGCATTATTCGTATAAAGCTTTATCTGCTGGCCTGTTGTCTCAATTCGTTTGATGGCAATGCCACTAGTTTTTGAATCAGACTCTAAACCTAAGGCAAAAGCTTTGTTTGTCAGTTGATAAGTTTTGATGTCAAATTTGTTTGATTGTTGATTGTAAATCGCATTGGCTATTTTTGTCATCCCTTGTTTAGGATACATTGCAAAAATAAAAGCATCATCCTGATACCAATGATACTCACCAAAAACACTCACCCGTTTCGAGCGTTCTGTGCTCCATCCATAACTAGGTTTATTAGTGTCACCCGGAGGATACACTGGGATACCAGCTCTTTCAAAACTACTTTTGAGACTGACAGGTGTGCGTTTTAACTGCTGCTGTTTAGCTAATGTTCTATTTTCAATCGGGTCTTTAGCTAAATCATAAATCATGGTGACCCCGACTGGTTTTCCATATTGAGATGTTTCATTACGAAATTGATGTGCCTGATAAACGATAAAACGACCACTAGGAGATAGCGCGGGGAAAAGCCCCCAAACATTATCAATCACTTTGCCCGTTTTTTTATCCAATATTAAAAAATGATAATTATCACTAGAATCAAGCATGATAAAAAGCTTGTCGTTATAAACAGTGGCATCATCCATATGCTGATCCATTAACAATTTATGTTGATAGCTCGGTTGCTTATCATTTTTATTGAGATAAACGGATAGTATATTCTTCGTGGTTGTTTGGTTGTTTTTACCGTAATGCACTCTAATCTTGTTTATATAAACATTCTCTACGGCGTTAATTGTATTGGCCAATGCGTTATTGGATAAAAGCAACCCCGTGAAAAATAAGATAAAAGTCTTCATTTTCAGTTCCTTATGGAGTTAGTTTTCAGGGATTTTATCAGACCTTTTCTTTAGTTGTTGTTTTTTCAGTGCTTTGGCCCTTTGCAAATACATTTCGGCAGCACTGGTATAAGGACTATTACGTCCTTCAGGAGTATTGCTATAACGATGTAATTGCTCAAATATCTTGATTGCTTCATCATATTGACCATTGTCTAATAACACAGAACCCAGCCAAGAAGCAGCCTGCCCCGGGCCATTTGAGTCTCTTTTAACGGCATTTCTCAGCGCCTCTATTTTTCTCTTGCCCGTTAATACTCCCGAATAAGCCAAATAAAATGCCAAAGAATCCTCACCAGCGTCTTTGATATCTTCAAATAAATCTCTAAGTTCGAGTTGAACTTCACGATAGCTTTTTTGCAATTTATATTGGTGTGGTAGCAGGTTCGTCAGGGCTTCGATTAACACCGGGGTGTCTTTAACTAAACGTTTTTTCATCTCTATATTTGTGATAAGACGAAGGGTTCGCAGGCACACTTCGATAGCATCGAGATACATTACCGTATAGCTACAGGCATTTTTTAATTGCCCAATAGCCATTGCATAGTTTTGTGGATAGCTGTTCACTTTAAGGTATTTTAATACCTCCTGACGTACAATACTTGCTGTGGTTTCAACGCCTTTAATCTGATAAGACTCATACCAAGAAACGGCTAACCTTCGTTTGGTATTATCATCTTTGGTCAGCAAAAAACCTTGTTGAAGTACTTCTCGTGCTTCGTTGATTTCATTCTCACTGCCCCGTAAAAGGGCCATACTAAGAATATCAATAGCATCAAGATTACTCGGCTCAATACGCAGGATTTTTCTTAGCAGGGTTAACTTCTCTACTCTATTGCCAGAAGATGACAGGCCAAATAACGCTGTTGTATTTTCAGGCTCAAGTACAAGGATCTGACCATAGACTTTAGCTGATTTTGCCCTCATTACAGTCAAAGCATCTTCGTCGCGTAACCGCAAAGTCAAACCCGCATAAGCTTCTGCTAACCTCATTAGGCTAGCCACATCAGTTTTGTTTTCAAGGCGTTTGATCAACGCATCACATTGCGGTTGAGACTTTGGTAACTGTTCCGAGCAAAGTCTAGTGACTTGAGCATAAAAGACCCGTTCATTGCCATGGACGAAAGCAGCGGTATTATCTTCGTGCACTGCTGCTGATGCGCTTGTCGTATATGATGCCAACAGCCAAATGATGAACACTGGTATATGTTGATATATCATGGCCAAATCTCCTCCTGATCAAAGCTATCCTGTCTTTGCACTTTAATTGCATCGCGCAAAGGCGTACCAAGATAATAGTGTTTGCCCGACAGGAATCCTGCTGATTCATCCGGGATGCTATATTCTTTATTGCTTATATTTAAATTATCTAAAAATATCTTTGAGCGGTAACTTTTGTCTCGCTTACAGCCGACACCACTGTGATATTCCTCCAACGTAATAAAAAATGGATGTGAATGGCCTAGCCCTTGTGTGCTTCCCCCTGTATTAACAACACCTACCTTACAAGGATCTTGCTCTTGATAAGAATCAAATGAAAAAGTGCTATATATCGAGTCCATTGAACG
This sequence comes from Phenylobacterium sp., assembly GCA_047617105.1. Lineage (GTDB taxonomy): Bacteria > Pseudomonadota > Gammaproteobacteria > Enterobacterales > Alteromonadaceae > JABSOG01. Next base: position 2,514 of record JBLGCB010000096.1, read on the forward strand.
TGCAGCGCCGGGAATGTTGACACAAACAAAAGTCGACCCAAATTCATAGGGTTTAATGGGAAGACTACGCAATTTCGCAATGGCTTCCTGATCAATCCCCTGAGTATCACAAGGGTCAACCACGACAATGGTTTTTTGCACTTCAACTGGAGTAGATGAACACGAACAAAAAACTTTGACTTTAATGACATAACTGCCTGCCGGGAAAAAACTGTGTACAAAGGTTTTTGTTGCCGCATTGCTTACTTTTAGCCCATTAATAAACCACTGGTAACTGAGTGTTCCAGATGAACAATCGTTCTCGCCAATTTGGGCAGTAAAAGTGGTGGCATGAGTGGCATACACCACATTAGGTGCTACCAGCTTTACTGGACTCAAATTACAATCAGATGGCCCAACATCAACCGCCATCGTAAACCACTTAATACTATCGCAACAGGTCGCCGTCACCACCGCATTAGATGTGCCCGAAGACGTTAGCGGCACATCAAAAACCCCGGTGGTATTGGTGGTGTAATAATTTTGAAAAGCGAAGTTATACTCCGGTGCGCAACTTCGATTCACCCCCGCCTTGGCGGTAAAACGCAAGGTTTGACCCACCGTGGCCCCCGTCGGCGCATGGAGCAAAACGTAAGATAAAATGCCATAGCAGGGTTCTTCTTCTAGTTCGCAGCCGGAGTAAAGATATTCTGGAGGCCGAAAAAAGCTGTTCGAGACTTTATCAAAACGATGCTGACTGGCTTTGCTATTGGCCAGTACATCATAAAGCCGTCGGCGCTGCTGACTTGATTGGTCGGCAATATTGGGCACGTGTAACTGCTGTGGCGATGGCACTAAAAATCGCGATAATGCTTCATGCCACACCACCGCCTGCCAGGGCGAGCCATTTAATCTGGCGTAATGCAGCGCTGACTGACTCTGGTTATGGCTGCTAATTCTGCTTTGATGGCCAGTGATGGTGCGGGTTCTATCATCCAACTGGCGGCGAATATCAATTTCATCTGGCTGATATTGATAACTGGATTGGCCCGTTTCACTGTCATTGATACGGTTGAGTCGACCGAGTTTATCATAGTGATAATTGGTGCCGTGCTGGTCATTGCTGATACGCTTTGGCTGACCCTGGTGATTATAACTAATCTCTAACGGCGATTTATCTGTAGCCTCTACTGTAACCAGTTGGTTATGGCCATTGAGGTGTTGCGTTTGACTGTGGGTCTGGTTATTGCCATCCGTTTTGGCCAAACGAGTGAGATTGCCCGCCTTGTCATAAAAATATCGGATGTTGCTTTTATTACTGGTATCACCGTCGCCTGTCTGGTGGTGATTGGTTTGAGTACGAAAACCCAGTTTATTGTAACTATATTGATGGTTGGTACCATCAGCAAAGGTGACTTTGTTGAGTTTGCCCGCGTCAGTGTAGTCAAATTGGCTAGTGTGTTGCTGTTGAGTCAGGGTTGATAATAAACCATCGGGATTGTAGCTAAAGGTTGTACTTTCGCTGGCCTGATCTGCCCCGTCGATTGACTGTGTTAACACATCGCCATGATCACTATATTGATAGTGGTGATTGATGTCTTTCTGGCGGTGTTTTATCAGGTTACCATTATCATCATAGGTATAACGAATAGGCATTTTTCCCGCGCTATCATCAATGGTGACCACCCGCCCTGAGGCATCATATTGATAGTGATATTGCCCAAAGCTATCGTCTTTTTGCGTCTCTAAAGCACTGGGTTTTCCATTAATGTCGTAGTGACTGGGTAGGCCGTTATCGTCATAAACAATTTGCGCTTGTTGCTGGTCGTTATGCCATAGTTCGGTGATTTGATTGCGCGGGTTTAACACGATTGAACTGGTGAAACCGTCAGCACTGGTGACGGCAGTGGTAATACCTTGGGTATTTTTGGTAAAGGTTGAACTATCGCCATTATCATCTTTAACCATGGTTTTTTGTTGCTGATACTGGTAGCGATATTTTTGACCACGAACTTTCACCGAAGCTGCTTTACCATATTGGTTAAAACTGAATGTCGCTGCCAACTGACCAGATGGGTCAATGACTTTATGTAACTGGTTATCGTGGTGGTATTGATACTGCCACGGCTGACCCGCCAAATCGGTGACGGTGTTCAACTGGTCTTTTTTATCTTTGGCCTGATTATCATAGTGGTAACTTACCGTGCGCCCATTGTTGTCTGTGACGCTGCTAATATGCCCTGCCGCATCACGGCTGATATTGACATAACGATTATTTGCCGCTGTCACCGCGCTTAAACGGTTTTCGCTGTAGATCAGATTGAGTTGATTGGTGTTGTTATCAGTAATACTCACCAGTCGATAAACATCACCGAGCTGTTGAAATTGTTTATGCCAACCCGTGAGGTAATGAATTTGAATCAAACCTTGGTTATTAAAAACCACCGATTGAATGTCGCTGTTTTGCGCCGGGTTGAGTTTGTAGCCGACAGTGGCTCGGTGCAGATGATTGGTGACGCCACTGTCATCTCGATAATTTAAGCTGCCATCATCGTTGATGCGAATGGTTTCAGCTAAAGACAGTTGCCAGCCAGCGCCAAAATCGACTGCTGCTTCTTGGCTCAGGGCTGTTTTCTGGCTCAGGGCTGTTTCTTGGCTCAGGGCTGTTTTCTGGCTCAGGGCTGCTTGGCTCAAGGCTGAATCATAAACCCGCGCAATAACAATTGGGATGCGTCCCACGGTCACCAAGTCTCGCCGCACAAAAGTCAGGTTGCCCTCGCCAACATTGACGTAACCTTTTTGTAATCCGTGGAATATTGATTGTTCGTTTTTAAAGAAGGTATTATTGCGACGCTGTGCCGACACCTCGTTGAGGGTTTTGATGTGTGCGCTAAGTGTTTCTGATATTTTTGATTGTTCTATTTCACCAGCTTGTATAGTTAGTACTTGCAATAACGCAAATAGCGTCGCGGATGCGATGATTTTGTTGGTTTTCATTAGACTGTCGTACCTGTGTTTTTATTATATTTTTCGCCACAATCGATCTATTTATTATTTTTCGACCAAACTGAAACGGTTAGATTTTATTTCGGGGTAGTGTGTTCCCGAACCATTAGTATTACCCTATGACCCCATAAAATCAAGAGAAATTAATAATTATTTTACATTTAATTAATCTAATCGCTGCTCTTGTTAAATATTTGATGTGATTATTTTTCTAATAACCGTATAAATGTTTAACAGCTTGTTATCATTCGTGTCTATTTTGGCACTTTTTTAACATTGCATTGTTCATTACCGGATAAATTTTGTTTAATGACTTTATTGATCAGTATCACTGAGCGATCAGCTTTAAGAGTTTTAATGATTAAATCATAGATCACACAATGCTGTTTGTCGATAGGGTATTTATATTATCACAATAAAAGTGTAGCCCATATGGTTGCAAAGCTTATAGTATGATCGCCACAAGACTACAATCACAACCCAATTTAGCCACACTATTTGAACAACACAGATAATGAAAAGGTGATACAAAACCCCTGAGCAAAAACTAACGTTGTGGGGCTTCCTTTACACCAACCAGTGCATTACTAGCACTTACATCCCTATTAAAAAAATTCAGTGTGACAGTTCAGCGCGCTTAGAGATAAAAACTAAGCCCTTTACAGCTGTCGCCCCAAAATTCAATTTGCCACATCCGTGCATCCTCATCTTGTGGTTCATCAGCCTCAGAGGCCAACAAAGCTAATATGCGCAGTTGGTGGCCACGACGATAAAACAACAAGCTTGTGTAGAATAAACCGTCAAATTCTGGATATAATTCGGCGAGTATATTTGGTGATGCTTTACGTTTAGCGATTTCTTTCTGATCTTGCAGGGTTGAAACTAACTCTTGAGTTTGGCTCAAGGTATTAATGCAATTGGCCAACAAATCAGTGCTTGGCGTTGCTGTATCTTCACGGGCAATAAGGTATTTGTAGTGATTAAAATTGCCTACCCAGCAATCCTCGTCTTTTTGATAGTTCATATCTCCTAATTGGGGGTCTGTATATTTTGCTACCGGGATGGTTGATTCTTGACTCATTGAAATATCCTTAACTTCTATAGGTATGGGGCTTCGTTAATGGTTTGAGGGCTGACACATCAAAGCGAACAGCAACAAGTTTAGTGGTGAGATATTGAATATTTTGTGCAGTGGTAAAAATGCCGATTTGAGTGAGTGTATTATGCAATAGATGTTCAAACGATGTCGGATCAGGAAAGTAGCCAATCATGGTATTATCACTGCCATTAGCCGACCTTTCCCATCTTAACAGGGTAATTCTAGACACCCTTTTATAACGTTCATATACACACGGTTGCAACCCAAATTCATGCTTGTTATAGATTTTACTAAACTGATCTAAACCTTTAATTTTGCCAATGTCACAGTAGGCGGCATAGTCCAAAGCCAGTTTTAAAAGCGCCGCCTGAGCCGCCGGACGATTTTGCATCACACCAGGTAATAAGGCCGGACTGGTTTGGGCAAATGAATGACTCGATAACCAATGCCCAGGTTCAGATTCAACGAGTACTGACGGCAAGACCTTGTTAAATTTTTGCTTAGATACTCTGCGGTCACTGGCAATTAACCTTTTAATCTCATCGGGGCTAAAAGCCTCTGTTAAGCAATTGGCAAAAGCCCTTTGTTCTGATGGGGGTAAATCGACAATATTATAGAGTCGGCGAGTACCACCTAAGCCCTTTGTTGTAGTGCAAGGTAGGCCATCTTTTTTTCTGCGTCTTTGAATAGAACGCTTGGTAAGCTTGGTGACATTGGCTATTTCTCTTGCGCTTACTTTCATTGGCGTATTTCTTTTGGGATTGTGAGACTGATCTCGTTATTATTATTCACGCTTTCTACACTCCTGCTTCTTTTTATCTTGTGTATTTTGACAGGAACTATTAAAACAGGTGGGATGGGAATAAAACTTCCCTTTTAATATTTTTCATTAAAAAAGTCGTTATCGGCTTTTTCATATAATATGGTGACTCGCGAATATAACTGAAAATAGAGTTTTTATAGCCACAGATTTTATCATTGTGATATTCTGTCAACCTTGCCTGAATGATGACATCAAACTTGGGTAAAAAAGCCCAACCTAACGATAAATTAAAGGACACGAGTCAGAAAATGAAATCAATAGATTTAAGAAAAACCGCGATAACTGTACTATTAATATGCATTCCTTTTGTCTCACTGGCTGGACCAGAAGATGAGAAAGCAGCAGAGCCAAAACAGAGTGCAATTGAAGTTATTATGGCGTTGGCACTAGGTAGCACAAACCAATCCCCACCATAGCCAATATTTAGGTATCAGTTGTGTATTTGAAAATGTCCCTTAAAGCAATTGACTTTATAGTATTTACGACGCTAGCTTATTTGGCGTCTCAATACTATATGCATGACGCCGTAGCTTTTGAAATAATTGATACCTTAGCAATGATTTACGTTGCTATAAGAAAACCTGATATAAATACGTTAACATTGATTTTTCTTCTAATGGTATGCCATTTTGCCGCACTTATCCTCACTTTTCCTGCCGTCATATCTACCATATCAGGCTATCAAACCCATGGTACACTTATTGTATTTAATGCATTTCTTGCAATTTTAATCGCATTAAGACCTGTTTTTATTGAAAAATATGCCCCGAAACACATCGCTCAAAATAAAAACCTCACTCTGACTCATCAAGATATGATCATAACCAGTCTACTGACTTTGCAAATGATATGGCAGATCTGCCAATTCCTTGAACATCTTGCTAGACACATGGAGGATATAGGGCTTGGTGGTTTATTTGGTGATTGGTCGCCGATGCTATTTTATGATACATACAAAACTGGCCAGTTTGGCTTTTCAATATTGACGCTGATCGTGCTTTACTTTATGACCTTTGACCAAAGCAAAACGAAGTCAAAAACCAAGTTGGTGGTTTAAAGCACTCTATATTATCGCTGTCAGCAAAATAACTATTTCAATATAACCAGGAAAAAGATCTTCCGTTTAGAATATAGATATGTTAAAAAGTCCCTCTTAACATAAATGTGTCATTTATAATAAAAACCGGAAAATACAAATGCTTTGCGAAACCTTAGTTGAAATGCGTAAAAATAGTGGTCGGACGCAAGAACAAATAGCTAAAAGACTAGGAGTCTCAACAAAAACGTGGCGGCATTATGAGCAAGGTGTTAACGATATTCCCGCAACCAAACTATTTTTAGCCATTAGCTATTGTCATTATGATTTTTTGGCTGTACTGGCAAACTTTATGCCGAGAAGCCAGCTAATAAAAATACAAAAATCCGAAACAATTAAATCTAAACAAAATTGCACAATAGAAAAAAATGACCCCACTGCCGTTGATTAAAGCCCGAGTCTGTTATGGTTAGCACAAAAGTAATAGGCAAGATTATTGACCTGTGTGTATTTTCGTTGCTAATTTATCTAGCATCGCAATACTATACTCATGACCCCCTAGCTTTCGAATTGATTAATACCCTGTCAATGTTATACGTTGCCATCCGAAAACCCGATATAAATACCGTAACGCTGATTTCTGTTCTAGTAGTATGGCATTTCACCGCTCTTGTCCTCACGTTTTCTGATGTTGTATCTGTCATATCAAGCTATCAAACCCATGGTACGCTCATTGTGTTTAATGCATTTCTTGCTATGTTTATTGCATTAAGACCTGTTTTCATTGAAAAACTCGGCCCTAAATTCATCGCCAACAATAAAAACCTCAAACTGACTCACCAAGACATGATCATGACAGGCTTATTAACCCTACAAATGGTATGGCAGATTTGCCAATTCCTTGAACACCTTGCTAGGCACACTGAGGATATAGGGCTTGACGGCTTATTTGGCGATTGGTCGCCGATGTTATTTTATGATACTTACAAAACCGGGCAGTTTGGCTTTTCAATACTGATGTTGATCGTGCTTTACTTTATGACCTTTGATCAAAGCAAAACCAAACCCAAACCCAAAGCTCGTTTGATTGTTTAAAATTCAATACTACTTATTAATCATTCATCACTTCGCTTGACGCACTACCATCAACAGAACTCATTAACTTAAAGCCAGCAAGTGCATCACTGTTACTCAAAGACAGGCTGCTTTCATGGCTCATAATATCCGCTTTTAACATGCTCAACTCCGCTTGTGAGCCATTTTCAGGATGTTCAATAAGTGCTTTGTAAAGCCCGTGGAGTTTTACCAGATTGCCGATTTTATTGTCGGCGCTTTGATTGTTTAAGGTGATGATATTATTAAGGTGATCGGTGGCGAGTCCTACGTTTTCAGCATTTTCATGGAAGTGATGAATACAAACCCCCAGCATTCTCAGCAAATAACTTCTGCCAAAGCATAATTCGCCCTGCAATTCATTGCCGGATTCTCCCTGTGCGAAATCACATTGTGATAAATATTGTAAAATTGACGCCACGTCAGCTAGTGAGACATCAATACTCACGCTTGCACAATTATGGCTCATTTCGGTGATTAACCTATTGACTGCTTTATCACTGGTCTTATTGCTGTCTTCGCTGGTGGCTTTGTTTATGTTATTTTCCACGTTTTCAAACTCCCATTTTAATATTTGTTGTTAATACATGTATTTTGACGGAAGCAATTAAAACAGATAGAAGAGGAAGAAAACTTACCATTTAAAATATATCGCGCTGATATTGTGGATTGAGATTGCCGATGTTATTCACTGCCCATAAAAGCCCAGCGCATAACATGGGCCATATCATGTTTTAATAACAATGTGGTATTGGCCAGTTTATCGCCCTGGATATCTGTCACATAAATTTGGTTTTCTACTCGATGGATCGCGATGGGACAGTCACATTTAGCGCTTAGGAAAAGGCTGGATAAATTGGTTTTATTCAATCCTATTCCTAATAACCCTATAAATGCATCATTCTAGACCTGCCCCTCACCCCTTGCTTTATTGAAAATCCAGTCATTGCTTGTGCCTAAATAAAAGTGAGACTGACCGCAAATATCCTTATTTTTTATTTTGTCAGCGACTAAGAAGTCTCTCAATTTCTTTAACCCAAAATGAGCCCTTATCCATGGCTTTTTTATCAATGATAGTTAACTCAGCTTTAAATATGTTTATTAACTCATCAGGAATGTCATTATTAATAAAGGAATCCTCATCAACTAAAGTCGCCTTATCAACCATCTCTGCGTATAATTTAAGAGCCTCTCTAAAACAAACTGGATTGCTATTTATAAATATTTCATCTAACTCCAACCAAACTGCCATCGTATCGAAACGAATATAAATAGTTAAGGCATTTCGATCAGTACCAATTTTTAGGTGTGTATTGTTAGGTTTATAATAGTCAAAATTAATATTTGGTGCAGCCCATTCTGGAAGACCTTTTTTACTTAAGCTATTAATCGACTCAAGAGAAAATCCCTTTGACTGTAGCATAGCACTATCAAAACGAATAAAATCAGCATCTTCCCAGTATGGTTCTTCTAATGTAGGCATATTTGTCAATCCTTCTTAACTTCTGTTGGCCAGTTGGCTTTCTTTAAAAATTTCTTCTGTTCATTGTTGGGTTTTGGAATACCTGCTTTTTTATCATGTACTGTGCCGTTGACATTTAATGATGTTCCATCATCAAAATGTACATGATCTTGTGAGCTAGGAACAGATTGTTCAGCCGAATCAAATCTCTTAATACCCGGGGCTGCTTGTCCTTTTTTGACTTTTTGATTCATTTTAGATGCTTTAGTGGCAGTTCCCAGAGGTTTACTAATTGCCATTCCAACCGAGACAGCTGCACTCGCTAAATTACCCTCTAGCAAATTATTCACAGCTGACTGAACCTCATCTACAGGCACTATGAGCTTAACCCCTTCACTCTGCTGTGCCAACGATAACGTCTCCATCCCGGTTGTTCCGACAGAGGAACTGGTTGGAGTATAGGCCAACACATTTGAGCCACCAGTCGGATCAGTATACTTATAAGGATTGTTGTTGGCATACACATAACGGTTCACACTATGAACATCCCTGAACCCAACCGGATCATTGCTCATAAATCGCCCAACCACCGGATCCTTATAGCGCTGCTGCATATAACTCCAGCCTAAGTCGGTATCAAACTTATGCCCGGTATAACCAACATCATCCTTTGGCGCTTCAATGCTATCACCAAACGGTTTGTAATGGCTACGGGAGTTTGTGCTGACTGGCATCATGCCTTCTTTGGCGATCAGTTTATCGCCTAAGAAAATGTAATTAATGCCACCATCGGAAGTTTCTCTGTACAGCAATTTGCCCGCCTGACTATACATGCTGTAGCTGGTACCGTTGCTGTCGATGATTTTGACTCGGCGGTTAAAGCCATCATATAGATACTGGTTACCATCTGATTCAGTCATATGGTTCAGTGGGTTATATTTAAAACTGCGAATGCCATTGTGGGTAACATTTCCGCGGTTATCGTAGCTGTCTGGTACACCGTTGGTGCTGTGATTGAAGTTATAACCCGCCGCGCCAACACCTGTCACACCCGTTAAACGAAAAGTGCTGGTGTCGTATTGGTAATTGAAGTTGTGATCTTTATTCGAGTTAAGGGTTTTGTAGGTTCTGATATTACCCAAACCATCGTAACTGAGATTACTGTCACCAATACCGTTGCCACCGACAGTGCTGGTGAGTCGGTCGAGGCCATCATAGTTTAAATGGGTTAAGCTGAAATTGGCGTCAATGCCATCAATAATGCTTTTAACGTTGTTTTGATAATCAAAGGTATACGACAAATTTAAGCGGTCAGAACCGGCTAAGTGATCGTGAATTTTATTCGGCATTTGCCGGGTATTTAACGAGGTTGTATGGCTGATGCCATTGCCATAGGTGAAAGTTTTAATGATGCCATTGGGGTGATATTTGGCATTAGTGGCATAGTTTGCCCCCACTCGGGTCGCTTGTTGCGACTGGCCAAACCCGTTGGGATTAAAGCTTACTTCGCTGGCATTGGGGTAAGTCAGGCTGCTTAGGTGGCCCAACGAGTTGTATTGGTAATCTAGGTTGAGGCTTTTACCGTATTGAATTCGCCCGATGTTATCATAACTATAACGGGTGGTATTTTTCTAAAATAGATATCTTGAGTGGCCCAACCAAAATCATTAATCTCGCGAGTAAAGGCCATGGTGGTGGTGTTATAACGTCCCGGCAAGGTAATGTTTTTCAGTTGACCGCGATGATATTGGCTGTGGTGTGGTTGAAATTCACCGATTGATAGGTGGTTTGGGTGGTGGGCACCTGTGCTGTATTGTCGGCCAATGCCACGCTACTGTGCCAGGTTTTGCTCGGCAGATTCAGCACCCAAATTGGCTGTGATGGTGGTTAAGCGGTTTGATTGATACTGGCCGTTGATAGGTCCTAAGGTAAACTGTTCATAACCAAAATTGACCTAGTTGCCAAATTTATCCTCTATTCGGCTGACCATTTTGGCTGTGGTTCTGGTTAGGGCAAAACTTCTGTCGCCTTTGACCGCGGGGGCTGAGCCTTTGCGTTACACATGGTTAATTGATGTGTTTTTGCCAGATAGCTTGTTGCTGAATTCAAAAATACGCTTGGCGGTGAAACCTCATTGTTTGCATATGTTTTTGGCTAAATGAATTTAGTCAACTCAGAACGAGTGATATTAAAGGGTGCAAATCCACGATCTTCTAGGTCAATGACAACATAACCAATAAGCTCACTTCCAGCTCTAAAATCAGGTGTACCAAATTCATTAAAGTGGTTATTCCTTTGGACCGCCTTAAGCGTCCCTGTCACACCATGATAGGCCGTTGCAACCAGTATGAATTGACGGGATGGTCCGCTGCCACAGTTCGACGGGGTAAGTAATTTGACCCTTTCACCACCAACCCCAAATACCAGCCTTCAACTTGCCCCTTTGAGCCTAGACTGACTTTAAACCAAATTTTACCTTTTCAATTGAAACTACGTACTCGTCATCATCATCACTAAGTAAAATATAATTAAGAGTATCATCAATTGAATACCAATCTCCATTCCAACTAACAAACTCTTCAAATTCAAATAACTCAACATCTACGTAAGTTTTTGAATTTTACTGGTTTACCTCCACCTGATGGATTTCTTGACTCAGGTTCAGTTTTTTTAATGCGATCTTTTGTCATGTCAACTTCTGAACCATCTTGTTTTTTAATCTTCACTCTTGGTCGCTATAAAATAACTTTCTGACAATCTGACAGCAATATTTCAGGTTGAAACTCATTAACTTCAGATGGTATTCTTACTGTGACAGCTCCAGGTGCGGGAGATGTAGCAACAATTAATTCGCCACCTACGTCATTCGAAAAAATGATTCCGCATTCAGCGTAAACACTTTCATCATTGAAGGTAATTAAAGATAATTTAGAAGAACAAAACTTTTCAATATTTTTTGTAATAAAAAGATTTTCATTTTTTTTTAGAGAAGAGGAGGTATCACACAATCGTATCTTAAGACTCCCCATTTCCTGCCAGCCACCTATATTTGTGCATAAAGCTGAAATTTCTATTGAAGCTTCATTATTAAAATGCAGCCTTAATATCCATGTACAGTTGAGAGATTGCTTAGCAGGAATTTCATATTTGACAATGTAAGAAGACATCGCTAAATCTTTAATTTTCTGGAGATCTAATTTCTCATATTGGATTGCAAGTTTATACTTATCATCCTCAAGTGAATTTTGGACATATGTTTTCATAAAAATCTCCGACTATACTAATCATTATCGTAATGCAATGTTTCGTGAGGTTTATCTCCATTTGCAGGGATATCAATGCTTGCACCTCCACTACTGTTATTTTCTCGTCCAAATACACCGTTTTCTCCAATTTCACTGCCCGGTGGTGCAGAGTCTCCGACTTCCGCAGGTCGTGTTCCTCCGGTTAATATTTCAAGATCCTCGGCATAGTTGCCTGTACCACCATTTTCAGTTGTTAATGGCCCTGAAGCGTACCTATTACCGTTTTGTTCGGACCCGCGCGGGAATCTCCTTGATCTCCCACAAGCTCATCGGGCACCTTTGGTGGGGAGCTGCTATCTGAAGAAGATTCATTATGAACAGCATTATAAATATGGACGCCTAAACTCGCCCCTGTGGCTGCTGTTATACCATGGCTGATAAGGGTGCCTATGCCAAAACCAACTTGAGCGGCTGCAACAGCATTATTACCATCAGGATCCACATATTTATAAGGATTATTATTCGCATACACATATCGATTGAAGTTATGAACGTTATCAAACCCAACCGGATCGTTGCTCATAAACCGCCCAACCACCGGATCCTTATAGCGTTGCTGCATATAACTCCAGCCCAAGTCGGTATCAAACTTATGCCCGGTATAACCGACGCCATCCTTTGGCGCTTCAATGCTATCACCAAACGGTTTGTAATGGCTACGGGAGTTTGTGTTCACTGGCATCATGCCTTATTTGGCGATGAGTTTGTCGCCGAGGAAGATATAGTTGATACCGCCATCTTTTGCATCAGGGTAGCTCTCTAATATTTCATCACTTTCGACAAAAGATAAGTAAGCATTAAGTTTTTCCTGTAGCATCAATAAATGTTCGTTACCTCTTCACTCTAATGGCTCAATAATAGTCAATACAATACTTCCAGTTGAATCCTCAATACCAATTGCATCCACAATTGTTTTTTGTTCAATCGACATCTTATGGAACCCCGCCAGGGTTTTATGTTATTTCTGATTTGATTTCACAATGTTTGTAAAAAACATTAAGACTTTCAACGGGTTCCAAAATAAATTTATTTACTTCGAGCTGTAATTCAACATATGGAATACCATCTAATATTACACCAATAGAATCAATGGACTTGACATCAAATTCTTGCGCTTTACTGAGTACTATTTTTTCACTTTTACAGTAGGTATTGCCTGCCTTTTGGATCGAACAAACCGACCTAAAATCATTAATATCAATTTTATAAGTGGCCTTCATTGCTTCATAAAATTTATCTATTGATGGCCGAGAGTCACCTTCGATTTTAGCTAAAACAAGAGCAGACAGCAGGGCTTCTTCAACTGCAAGAAACTCATCTTCCCCGTCCTCTAATTCCACAAACCATTTCCCCCAAACATCTCTGCAGCAGGCAATCCAAATCTTTACATTACTTGTTATATCTTGCATTACGATCCTCCTGTTCTCTGACCACCTTCTCTTGAAGCATCTATGATATCTCTTTTATTTACAGGAGCAGATTTCTTTGATACTCCTGAGCGAACTTTTCCATTCGGTGTTGTATTTCGAAAGTTGGGGTGTGTATGAGGTGATAACCCGCCATGCGATGGTGAAGGTGCAACATCCACTCGTTTGAAAGTTTCACCATTTGCATTTTTAATTTTGTTACTTCCGGGAATTGTACTCTCAATTTTTCGCCCATCAGGTATCTTTTTACCCTTAGTATGCAGATTTGATGGCGGTTTATTTTTGACGTTTTTTTTATTGCCTTTTTTATTTCCTGATGCTGCAGGACGGCCCATCGTTTTATCATGCTCAGCCTGTGAAGTCATCCCCAATAAAACAGCCATAGCTCCAGCTAATTCTTGTGCGGCTTCTCCTTGCTTTTTTGATCTGCCGTCAGGATCTGTATATTTATATGGATTGTTTGCCGCATAGACATAACGATTAAACGTATCAACCTCACCAGTAAACCCAACCGGATCATTACTCATAAACCGCCCAACCACCGGATCTTTATAGCGCTGTTGCATATAACTCCAGCCCAAGTCGGTATCAAACTTATGTCCGGTATAACCGACATCATCCTTTGGCGCTTCAATGCTATCACCAAACGGTTTGTAATGCATACGCGAGTTTGTATTCACAGGCATCATGCCTTCTTTGGCAATGAGTTTATCACCTAAGAAAATATAATTAATGCCACCATCTTTGGTTTCTCTGTACAGTAATTTGCCTGCTTGGCTGTACATGCTGTAGCTGGTGCCGTTGCTGTCGCTGATTTTGACTCGGCGGTTAAAACCATCATATAGATACTGATTACCGTCTGATTCGGTCATGTGATTCAACGGGTTATATTTAAAGCTGCGGATGCCATTGTGGGTCACATTTCCGCGGTTATCGTAGCTGTCTGGTACACCGTTGGTGCTGTGATTGAAGTTATAACCCGCCGCCCCGGTACCTGTCACACCGGTTAAACGAAAGGTGTTGGTGTCGTATTGGTAATTGAAGTTGTGATCTTTATTTGAGTTAAGCGTTCGATAGGTTCTGATATTGCCCAAGCCATCGTAGCTGAGATTACTGTCACCAATACCGTTGCCACCGACAGTGCTGGTGAGTCGGTCAAGGCCATCATAGTTTAAATGGGTTAAGCTGAAATTGGCGTCGATACCGTCGATAATGCTCTTAACATTGTTTTGATAGTCGTAGGTATACGATAAATTCAGTCGGTCAGAACCAGCTAAGTGATCGTGAATTTTATTCGGCATTTGGCGGGTGTTTAACGAGGTTTTATGGCTGATGCCATTGCCATAAGTGAAGGTATTGATGATGCCATTGGGGTGATATTTGGCATTAGTGGCATAGTTTGCACCCATTCGGGTGGCTTGTTGCGACTGACCAAACCCGTTGGGATTAAAGCTTACTTCGCTGGCGTTAGGGTATGTCAGGCTGCTTAGATGCCCCAACGAGTTATATTGGTAATCTAGGTTCAGGCTTTTACTGCCCAGTGCTAGGGTTTCACTTTCGAGTAGGCGAGCACTGTTATAAGCGTAAGTTTGGCTGACTGAGCCTGATACTAGGTGGGTTAAATCACCATTCTTGTTGAGGGTATAAGTTACTGAGGGTGAGTTGGTACCAGTGACGGTATATTTTTCGCCGAGGTTATCATAACCAAAATACAGCTTTTGGCTGTCCGAGACATTACCATTACAAATGCTATGGCTGGCAGCGGTTTGGCCCAGAGCCTGCCAAATCATTTCACCGCCGCTGTTATGCCCCATCACTGTGGTACCGACATCTGTACGGGCAATCTGACATAATCGCTGTTGGCTATCGTAAGCCCGGTGTTCTGTTTGGTTTACTGGGGTTGAGCCATGGTAACCCGATTGGGTGACTGAGGTGATATTGCCATACAGGTTTCGAGCTATGGCGGTGGTGACGTTTTCAGGTGACTGAATTAAGCTGACTAGTTGGTAACTTGGTGTGCCATAGGCTAGGTATGTGGTGGTGGTTTCGTTAACTTGGTTACTGTCGACCTGACTGCTGACTTTAATTCTATTATTGGCTAGGTAGCTGCTGGTAACAGTGCCACCACCACTGCTGGTTTGGCTGCGAACACGCCCGAGTGCATCATAACTAAAACTGACGCCATTGATTTCAGTAGGTGAGATTGAGGCATATGACTGAAAAGCGGGTTGGTTAAATGCGGTATAACGATGGTTTTGGTAAACTGTTATTTGGTTTAGCACATCTGTATTGGTGATGAGTGTTGGTCTGAGCAGGCCATCATAGTGTGTGGTGACCATGGATTTGGCCGCATCGGCACAACCATTGCGTTGCGCATTTAATGTACATCGACTAACCGTCCGAATTGGTTGACCAAAAGTATAAGACCAATTAAAGAAAGTATCTGCCCACCTCGCATCCGCCGGGTCTACGTATTGAATTCGTCCGATGTTATCGTAACCATAATGAGTGGTGTTTTGCTCAAAATCGGTGGTTTGAGTGACCCAACCAAAATCGTTTATCTCGCGAGTAAAGGCCATGGTGGTGGCGTTATAACGCCCAGGCAGAGTAATGTTCTTCGGTTGGCCGCGATGATATTGGTTGTAACTCTGGTAACGAAAACCGCCGCCGATTAATGCGGTTGGATATTGTACGGTTTTGAGCAGGCCGAGTTGACCGGGGGAAAACCCTGCG